>JAIRYX010000113.1 GCA_031267635.1 Planctomycetaceae bacterium | reverse complement strand
AAGTTCGTTTTGAATCGGACGAAATCAAACGCGGCGCAACGGAAATTATTAAATTCAACGAATTGCAAGATTGGACAAAATCGGAAGACATTCGCATTAAATATTTTTCGGGTACTGCGGTTTATTCGACCAAAATTACGGCGGATAATATTTCGCGAAACAAAAATTGGTATCTTGATCTTGGCAATGTCGGCATGATGGCGAAGGTTAAGGTCAACGGGCAATATGCGGGCGGAGTTTGGACTGCGCCGTATCGTGTTAATGTTACGCCTTATCTCAAACAAGGCGAAAACATGATCGAAATCGAAGTAGTCAATACGTGGGTCAACAGAATCATCGGCGATCTCAACCTCCCAAACGATCAACGAAAAGTTCGACCAAACAACAATTCATGGAACCCCAACAGCCCGCTACAACCTTCAGGGTTACTTGGTCCGGTGGAATTGTTGGGCAATTGATCAACCGTTAAAAAATTCGGCACGCAGACTGCGCAGATTCAGAAAGATGATCGCGGATTAAATTTATTTTCCGATCCACGATCATCTTTTAAAAATCTGTGTCATCTGCGTGCTGTTTTGCCCTTGAACAACCGCTTCACGTTGTTACGCTTACGTGTTCATCTTCAGAAATTTTTAGGAGGAATTAGGGAATCAGAATAATGCAAATTAAAAATTTTTAAAAAATATTCAATCGACTTGTCCGTATCTGTAATTTTTAAAAATCCCCTTTCATTCTTTCTGTGATAAATAAAAAATTTCCCCCCTCTGCGTTCCCAGTGTCCTCTGTGGTTTAAATCCCCCTTTTATAAAAAAATAAAACCTGTTATATTGATTTGACGTGAGCGAATGGTTTTCGCTTTTGGGTAATGCTCTGTGTTGTGTGAATTTATTGCACCGGAGCGAAAAAAATTTTAGGAGAACAAAATGTTAAAAAATAAAAAAATCTGTTCAGCGGTGTTGTTTTGTTTATTGCAAATATTGTTGTTGGATTTTGCGCAAAACATAAACGCCCAACCTCAAAATCCGCCAACCCAAAATTCTGATTTCACGGCAATTGAAAAGAATTTTGTTGCGCCGCCCGAAAATTTCCGTACCGGCGCATACTGGTACTGGATGAATAACCACATTACCAAAGAAGGCATAGTCAACGACCTGAAATCAATGAAAAAAGCCGGTATCAATTGGGTTATACTCGGCAGCGACATTGTCAGCGGCAGAGATTTCGGCAAGGTTAGAGTCTTTTCGCCCGAATGGTACGAGGCAATACACACGATGTTCAAAACGGCTACCGAACTTGACATCGACGTAGCGTTGTTCAACTGCCCGGGCTGGAGTCAGTCCGGCGGTCCGTGGATAAAGCCCGAAAACTCCATGCGTTATCTTGCAACATCGGAAACCAGAATCAAAGGTGCAGCCAAAATTGAACAAAAGTTGCCGCAACCGACGGAACATTTCCAAGACGTAAAAGTTATCGCCGTTCCTGTTGCCGACGATTATTTGGGCAATTTATTAAAAGACCAAAACGCAAAATTGACCTACTCGGATAACTTTGCCCCTAAACCTGAACAAATCGAACAAATAAATTTGCCCGAAGGCGAATCGTCGGTAGAGCTAAACTTGACGGAAACAAAAACAGCACGAAGTCTCATTATCATTCCCGCCGGAACGTTCAACGCCGAAATTGAACTCCAAGCCGGAGAGAACGAAAACTATCGTACAATAAAACGTTTTACCGTCAACCGAAGTTACGGCGGCGGTTTACAGCTTGCTCAAGGTTTCAACCCGCACGCGCCAATAACCGTTTCATTTCCCGAAGTGAAATCGCAAACCTACAAAATTATCTTTCGCAAAACCCAGAAGAACAGTATTGCCAAAAATATTGTCCTGACGGCGACTCCTTTTGTCGAACATTATTCGGAAAAAACATTCGCCAAAATGAGTCCTGCAACATGGAGCGGTTTTCTTTGGGAAAGACAACCGGAAATTCAAAATGTTACGATGACAAAGCCGGAACAAGTACGCGACATTTCACAACACATGAATAAGGAAGGCGTTCTCAAATGGGACGCGCCCGAAGGTGAATGGCTTATCCTGCGTACCGGAATGGCGCCGACAAACGTTACCAATACCCCGCCCTCGCCCGAAGGCAAGGGTCTCGAAGTCGATAAGATGAACAAAGAACATCTCGAAATGCACTTTGACGCTTTTATCGGCGACATTATGAAACGTGTTCCTCCCGAAGACCGCAAATCTTTGAAAATGGTTGTACAAGATAGTTACGAAACCGGCGGTCAAAATTTCACCGACAACATGATCGGCGAATTTAAATCGCGTTACGGATACGATCCCGTACCGTTTTTGCCCGTTTACAGCGGACACGTCATCGGCAATCCCGACATGTCCGACCGTTTTTTGTGGGATGTACGGCGTTTGGTTGCGGACAAAATCGCATACGATTATGTCGGCGGAATGCGTGAAATCTCTCACCGGCACGGGCTTGTTACGTGGCTTGAAAACTACGGTCATTGGGGATTCCCCGCCGAGTTTTTGCAATACGGCGGTCAATCGGACGAAGTGAGCGGCGAGTTTTGGAGTACCGGCACGCATGTGGGTTTTCTCAGAACGGAATGTCGTCTGGCTTCGTCATGCGCCCATATTTACGGCAAACGGAAAGTTCATGCCGAATCGTTCACCTCGTTGGGATTCGAGTACGGAAGACATCCGGCGTATTTGAAAGCGTTGGGCGATTGGGCGTTCGCGGAAGGAATCAACAGCACTGTTTTGACCCTATTCATTCATCAACCCTACGAAGACCGTTATCCCGGCATCGACGCATGGTTCGGCAGCGAGTTTCACCGGAAAAATACTTGGTTTGAACAAGTTGACGTGTATTTGCAATATATCAAACGTTGCAATTTTCTTTTACAACAAGGATTGAACGTTGCTGATGTTGCATATTTTATCGGCGAAGACACGCCCAAAATGGACGGTATCCGCAAACCCGAATTGCCGAAAGGTTACTCTTTCGACTACATCAACGCCGAAGTGATTCTTCGCGATTTGGCGGTTAAAGACGGACGTTTTGTGTTGTCGCACGGAACGTCGTACCGCGTGCTGGTGTTGCCGCCGATGGAAACGATGACGCCGGAATTGTTGCAGAAAATCGAACAATTGACTGCTGCGGGAGGAATAATTTTGGGACAACCGCCAAAACGTTCGCCAAGTTTGAAAAATTATCCGCAAGCCGACGAACAAATAAAATCTTTGTCCAAAAAAATGTGGAACGATACCACCGCCAAAAAACGCGAATACGGCAAAGGTTTGATTCTGTCGGATATGTCGATGAATGAAGTTTTTGAATTGCTGAAGATAACGCCGGATTTTTTGACCGATAGCAAGACGCCGGTTTTGTACAATCATCGTACTGTTGACGGTAAAGAGATTTACTTCGTGTCGAACCAAAGCGACAAGCCTGTTACGTTCAAAACGCAGTTCCGTGTCAAAGATTTGCAGCCGGAGTTGTGGAATGCTGTTACGGGTGAAATTCGTTTATTGCCGGAGTTTGAGCAAAGCGGAGAAATTACGTCGGTGCCGTTGAAACTTGAAGCGTCTGAAAGCGCGTTTGTTATTTTCCGTCAAAAAGGTAAGCCGACCGCAAACGAAACCGCAACAAATTATCCAGAGCCGAATGTTCGTATTCCGGTAAATGGAGTTTGGGAAGTTCGTTTTGAATCGGACGAAATCAAACGCGGCGCAACGGAAATTATTAAATTCAACGAATTGCAAGATTGGACAAAATCGGAAGACATTCGCATTAAATATTTTTCGGG
>JAIRYX010000088.1 GCA_031267635.1 Planctomycetaceae bacterium | reverse complement strand
TTCATTAAACTGACCGCTAACGCCGCCGCAATCAACGCCAAAAATGCGTTTGTTCGCAACACGAGAATCATCAACAACACAACGGCTATGCCGATTAAAAGTATTAAAAGTGGAGACATAAAAAAAGGTAAAACGTGAAAGGACTGGATCAAATCTTTAGCTATTACAACGTCTGCGTATGTCCGATTATTTGAATTGTAGCCAATGCGGTTGAGTTTTCAAGCCAAGCAATGCGGGACGGCAAAAAAGTTGGTACTGTCCCAAATGTTTCTTTCGTTTGTTTCTTTCGCTTCCATTGTTCCACAAACCGGCAGCTTGCTGTTGACAACAGTTGCTGTGTCTGTTAAAAAATGTAACTATTCAGTTGCCCTATTACGGATTTATTTTGGGTTTGAACGGCTGAATAGTTACAAAAATAACGATCCTGAATGTTTCCTCCAATGCGAAATGAACAGAATGTTTCATTTGATCACTTGCGTTGATAATTAAGTCATTTTAAAACCATGCTCTCATTTTTTGCCGTTTCCAATCTATTTATACAACTGTTGTTTTGGCTAATATGCGCCGGAGCAACGGCAGGGTTTTTGATCTTCGTCATTTTATGGTTTGCCAAAAATACACGAAAAGGTTATCTTTGCCAAACGTTATTTCCGTTTCATCATCATCCGCCGGTAACTTGGGACGCGGCGGATGTGTCGCTGATTCTTGCGATTTATTTTTTGTTGCAAATTGCCGCCGTCTCTTTGGTTTCCGCCATTCCGCCGCAAGAAAATCCCCAAACAGTAATTCAACAGCCCGAAATGAATCAGAATATCGAAAAAACAGACGCGGAAAACAGTAAAGAACAACGCTTGGAAAAGCAAACCGTCAGCGATAAAGAATTACGGCAGGAACATCGGATTGTCATTATCATGCAGAAAGCGTCGTCGCATCCGATTGCGATTCTTGTTTGCTTTTTGAGCGCAATCATCATTGCGCCGTTGACGGAAGAGTTTATTTTTCGTGTTATTTTCCAAAACGGTCTTGCGTCTGCAATACGGAAACACGGCGGCGATATGACGCTTGACACAATGACTGTTGCAAAATATTTTCCGATTCTTTTCGCGTCGCTCTTTTTTGCGATTATTCATTTTCGGGCAACGCCGCCTGATGACGCTGATGATCCGCTAACGCCGTATCAAGTGGAACAATTTGTCCGAATGATGGGAGCGGCGGCGTTTGCCAATTTGCTGACAATGGGAACAGCAATCCTCTTTTTGCGTCATGTTCGGCGCGCAAAATGGAGCGATTTCGGATTGGTTGATTTTCGGCAAACAGGGAAATACGCACTAGGCGCGTTGTTGGTCTTACTCATCATCCTTTTGCCGATTCTTGTACTTTTTTACACAATAAAACAGTTGTTTCCCGGCGTTGTCGTTGATCCGTTTCCGTTGTTTTTCTTCGCAGCCATTCTCGGCATAATTTATTACCGCACACAGCGTTTTGCCGCCGTTTTTTTTCTTCACGCATTTTTTAACGCGTTCAATTTTTTGGTATTGCTACTTTTTCTTTAACGCAAGCGGAAAAACGAATGGTTGATTTTACGCTCTATTATTGATTGGATTTTTTGTTTTTCCCGCAAAGGCGTAAAGGATTCCGGCGTTCGCTGTTGTGCTTTTCGAACTTTGCAGGAAACAAATTGATGACATGACGTCATTTCTGCGAATCAAGAATTTCCCGCATCGCTTGATCAACGGCTGCGAGTTCTTCAACATTGTTAATACCGAGACCTTCAATCGGCTTGAGAACCGGCAGCGCAACAACACGTTTTCCCTGCAACAACAACGCCTCTGGAGCGTCCGTGATGTAATATTCGCCTTGCGAGTTATCGGTTTTGAGCAAATTCAAAACGCCTAACAGATCGGGAGTTCGGAAAAGATAATAACTCATATTGACTTCGGTGATTTTTCGTTGCTCGTCAGTCGCGTCTTTTTCTTCGACAATGCGTTGAAAATTTCCGTCGGCGTCGCGGACAATTCGTCCCAAACCGGTTGGATTTTCTTTATACGCCGTCCCCATGAGGCACGCTGCCGGTTCGCGTTCATATTCCGCAAATAACGCTTCGACCGACTCTTTTTGAATCATCGGACAATCCCCCGCGACGACCAATAATGCTCCATCGTAATTCGCAATCGACGGTCGCGTCATCATCACGGCATGTCCAGTTCCTTTTTGTTCAGTCTGTTCGCAGTATTCCAAATTTTTACGATGCGCCAATGTTTCTCGAACCAGATTGCCGCGATATCCCACGACGATCAAAATTCGATCTACACCGGCATGTTCCAACGTGTCGAGAACATACTCAATCATCGGCTTGCCGCACACCTCGCACAAAACTTTCGGAAGTTTCGATTTCATTCGAGTCCCTTTTCCGGCTGCCATCACAACGGCAGTTTTTTTTGACATATCAAATGTTTCCTTGATAAAAGCGTATGCCCTTGATTTATTTACTGATTGATTGAGATCGAGGTAAACTTTATGTTATTATATCATGAGCCATGTGCAATGTTTGTTGGTATGCGGAAAAATTTACGATTATTTCATTTTTGGGGAACAATATTTGAAAACGCAACAGAAAATTATGGCGTCAGTTGCCCAACCCAAATACATCCGCACGGCAACAGTATCGTTATCCGAACGGCTTTACCATTGCCGTTCGGATTGATCGGGCTTGGGCAACTGAAGGGCTACCATTTTTTATTCAAAACCTTGTAATTTGGATCAAAATAGACGAAAAATACGCCTGCGTTCCGATTATTAGAGATAGTTATGTATTACAATTTTCATATTTTAAAACGAGATTTTTAAAAATACAATAATACTGTAGCTTTTTATTTTCAAAACAGTAAAATCTATTGATTTTTGTTCATTATTAGAGTTTGTCAAGTTTTTTCATAAAAAGAACAACTTATAATCCCTTGTCGATAAATTTAAGATATACTTTTACAAAAGAAAATTCTTTATTTCAAAATAAAACAGTAACTACCCAGTTGTCCGATACGGATTTATGTGGTTTGATCGACTGAATAGTTACATAAAATATTTCAATGATTGATAGAACAAACATTAAAAATTATCACTTATGTCTGTATCGCTCAAACATTTATTAGGTTTTCGGACGAATCATTTTGCTTTGTTTTATGAACTCTGCAATAATCACAAACTGGATAAAAAAACAAAAAAACTTTTGTTTCAAATCGTCAATGAACTTGGTATCGCATCTCCTGGAATGATTTTTATTGACCCGTCAATTCTTGCCAATGCTCTATCGCTTCCGAGTATGGCGGATTCTGTCAGCACGATTCGTGATTTATTTTATACATGGTTCGGCGGAACGAAAGGAACGATGTTGGAATCATCGGAAGACAATTTATTCTTGACCAAGTAATTTTTGTTGATTACACATCAAACACATACCAATATGACTCCTTTTTTAGAAAAAACCATTCGTTTTCTTGCAAATTCGGCAAATCCCTTATCTATCGAATTGTTGCAATTTTTATTGGGATCTTCCGACTGCGATACGCGAGAGAAAGCGTTTACCGGTCTTTATTTGAAAAATTCTCCTGAAATTTTGCTGCAACTCTTTGGTAAGATTCGCGACAGTGAAAAAGAATGGCTTGCTTTACCATTTCTAACGCCGGAAAGAATGAGTAAAATTATTGAACCGACGTTTCAAAGCAATAATTATGAACTGACTGAGTACGCTTGTCAATTTGCGGTACGAAATAAATTGTACGAATCAATCAAGTCCATTACGTTGCTTTTCAAAGTTCATCATCCGAAATGGATACAAATGGCGGCACAAGCCATTTTGCAACTTGCGGAATCATTTTATAGCGATCTGGCAGACGCTCCGTCGGAAACGGCACGGCGAAATATGGATCGCCGACGCGAATGGTTCGCTTCACAATTAGAAGATACAGTCCGTCAGTTCGGAACGCACGGTTGTATCGAACCGATTAAAGCGTATCTTTTGGTCGCCAAAAAAAATTATCCTTTTTTGATAAACACGCTCAATGATATTCACTCGAAAGTTTGCAAAACGATCATTGATTTATTGCAAAATCAAGAAGAGACGCGATTTTACCGATTGTTGCTCAGTTTTCTCGATGATATAAGTTCTCCCGCTATCGTTGATATTATTTTGACGTCCAAGCAAGAACAGAAATTTGTTTCCAGTTTATTGCAAATGATTGGAACAAATCCGTCACAACAAACACGTAGTGCATTAAAACGTTTTCTGGATTTTGGTTGGATTCATTCAGATAATGAAAAACTGCCGGATTTAATTGCCGGTTTGGAAGAAAATTTTGTGCAATTGATCGCCAATTCAGGATTGCCGCGAAACACATCGCTGGCAATGTTCGATTTTATTTTTCGTCTTCCTTCCGTCGAAGGAAGGCGTGCCGCGATCAAAGCGATTCGCGGGTTTCACGGGGAAGACGTAAAAAATATTTTGATTGAAGCGGTGGAAGACTCTGACCCGCAAGTTTGTTCCGAAGCGTTACGGTTGATGAAAAATCGGAAAATCAGCAAGGTTGATCAAATAATTTTACAAAAGGTTTATCATCCGTCGGAATTAGTGCGTCACACGATTTATCAGTTGACGCCGGAATTTCACATTGAAAACTTCTTTCGCAATGTCGGGCAAATGACAGAAAGTACCGCATCGGCATTCGGCAAAATTGTACGAAGTATTGATCCCAATACGCGCAAACATATTTCGCAGGAAATTCAAAGTTCGATTCCGGTGCGAAGAAAAGTGGCGATGGACGTTATTCGCTACACCGGTCTTACAGAAGAATACGAAGACACTTTAATTACGCTTGCCGAAAATGACGACGAAACTGATTTGCGAATAGACGCGTATTGGATGTTAGCCAATATTTTTTCCGCCGATTCTTACCAAACACTACAAAAAGCGGAACGTGATCGAAACCCGCTCGTACAACAAGCAGCAATACAAGCGGCAACCAATTGGCGCGACGCCGTTTCAAATTATGCGAGAAATGTTTGAGACTTTGCAAACAGTCAACAGGTAACCTTATACTCCTTCCGCTTGAAAATTCGATTTTCAAGACAGTGTTGATTCTTTATCATGTCCCCAAAGTCTCTTTTGTCCCTAATATTCCTTGTTCTAACGAAAACAAAATTTTCAAGTGTGAGGATATATTGATATTGTAAAGTATAACAACCGCACAGGCGGGTTCCACCAGTTCCAAAACTTTCAACGCAAACTGGGGCAATGAGTTATACTTATCACGGCGAGAAATTGCACTTTTATTTCGTCTATAATAATATTAGCCACGAATAAAGGGCAATTCCTTACCGTAGATGTATAGCAAAAAAATCTGCACTGGGATTTTGTTTTAATGTTACGGTTTTTCGACAACAACATGATATGTTTTCGTACCGCCTCGTTTCACTTCAAAAGTCAAATCTGTTTTGCTGGCATAACGGTATTTTTCAGCGACTTGTTCGACTGTGTTATATGAGACGAGTTGTTTCTTGTCGTCAAAAATTTCGTCAACCGTTTTTTCCGTCGAAGCCAACCAGATTTTGTAAACGCCGTCGGGAATACCTTCGACAGGTTTGCTTCCGCCTGTAACGTATGTCCCGTTTCCTTTGATTATTCCAAAATAGGAATGTTTACCATCGTCAAAAACAACTTGACCAAAAGTAATAGGCGTACCATCAGAAAATTTGACTGTCCCCGAAATTTCAGTCAATCTGTTACCGCAACCGGCAACACAACATAAACCAATTATCAGTAAAAACAATGGTCTCCAAACTTTTTTGTTATTCATAATTTAAACCTTTCTATTTTTGTAACTGTTCACAGAGTAAATTTTTAAAATGCTAAACACACTAAAACCGCGAAAAATAGTTTCGTGTATTTAGCGTTTAAAATCTCTTTTAATCACCGGGCAGAGACATCTTATAATTTTATAATCACACAAACACGTACAATCAATTAAAATATTTGGTCATGGTATTGTTACCGGATTACCGTCATTGACGCGAGCCAAATTGAACAATAATTCATGTTGGATTGTTACGGATAATCCGTGAACAGAACCATCACCTATCAAAAAGTTGACGATACCGTTATGTGAACTTCCAAATCCATAACGACCGGAATAGCCGCCGGATTGATGAGGCGTGGTATCAGTCGGAAGTCGAGGGTCTTTGGGTCCCATCGCCAAAGCGGGTGATCGATCTCCACAAACAAGCCGTCCCACATTATGAACTTGCTCAAGTGGGTACGCACCAAAATAAGCACCGTCCCAGCGCTTGTGAATCTGTGTATCAGAATCCAATGCGTATGCCGGAATATGTTTTTCTCCGATGACAATTTGATTGCTGGTTCCGTCTGCCATCCACGAAATTGTGTCTCGCGGCTCCCAATTGGTTACGTTGGCATGATGCCCATAACCCGAACCGTTGATACTTCCGCTAAAAGTACATTTAGACACTCGCAATGCCCCTTTAAAGTCTGTAACTCGCCTTCCGCTGTTTGTTCCTAATATTGAAAATTCCGCCCAGTAACTTTCTAACTCTTTGGCGATCACTGCGACGTAATCAGCTCGCGGTCCTGTGCCGCCGGTTGTGCCGTCAGGGAGTGCAAATCCTGCTGAACCGCGACGACGCGACGGGCAAGCATAGCATTTAACACTTCCGTGTGCTTTCCTTTCACCGGAATCGGTAACGTTGTTCAAATACCACGTATCACCAGCTGATGTAACTCCACTTCCCACCGGTGTTGCTAAAAATCCGGTTGCAGTGTCTGCTATCTTCTCATAGAGTGCCATTTGCTCTATGTACGGATAGATAAGGTGGAAAACCGAACCTTTCGAACTATGAATTACCACAGGCGGTAAGCCATCTTGCGTGTCATGAAAGTTGTGAACTCCCAGACCGATTTGTTTCAAGTTGTTCGTACACTGCATTCGCCGCGCCGCTTCGCGCGCTGCTTGAACTGCGGGCAAGAGTAACGCAATCAAAATTCCAATGATTGCAATCACGACAAGAAGCTCGACAAGCGTAAACGCTCGGCGAACAGAAGATCGTTTTCCAAATCGGACAGAAATGCTCGCAATAATACGGGCAAAAAAGAGTGAAATCGCACGTAAAATGTGGTATTTTAACCACTTTGCGTACCCCCCCCCCCCAACACATCTTTGCGTAACCCAAGAAAATCAAACATTTTGTGTAGCTTTTGGTTCATCACTGAAACTCCATTAATTTTAAGTTTTTTGAAATTGATCGACAAAAATCACTGTGATGTTTGCCAAATCAAATAAATTCTACAATTATTGATATTACACAGAAAATTTAACTTGTCAACAAGTGAAATCTTTAAAATTTAAAAGATTCTTGAAAAAAGAATTTTTAACTCATGTTACGCACGCTAATTAAAAAAGCCGCCAAGCATCGTTCATTGATTTTTCGTAACGATTCAGTTGCTCAAACCAAATAAATCCGTCGGCAGATACGGAATAGTTAGTCATCTACCATCAATTTTACCGAAACATATTATTATTGCCGCCCTTATTTATCAACTTTTCCCTTAGTATCCGTGCATAAATAATCTATCAAAAGCGACCTTGTCCATTCCCAGCAAACATGATATAATTCTTACATGCAAAACGATATTGTAAGCAACATTCGGGATAAATACAATAGTATTTTCTGTTTTTTAACGAACGTCAAAAACGTCTTTGGGCAGCAGCCGAATCCAAATCGTTGGGACGCGGTGGTATCAGTGCCGTCCATCGCGCAACGGGTATTTCTATTGTCACGATACGCAAAGGTATCCAAGAACTTAATACTCCAGAACAGCATGTTGCAAGTCAACGAATCCGCAAGCCCGGCGGCGGAACGAAAACAATTACAGCAAAGCAACCGCATCTCCTTGACGCATTACAATTGCATCTCGAATCGTCCACACGCGGCGATCCGATGAGTCCGTTGAAATGGACAAGTAAGAGCATTCGTAAACTCGCGGCAGCACTCAAGGCAGATGGATACACTTGCGGCATGACGTCGGTTCGCCGATTATACTCAAGCTGTTTTAAAATTCACGAAGCTGATTACGGTAGCGCAACAACGTGAAGCGGTTACTCAAGGGCGAAGCCTACCGCCCATACCGGCTCCGGTATATTGAAGCAGTTAGGGTATTCGTTGCAAGCTAATCGCAAGACACGCGATGGCAGCAGTCAT
>JAIRYX010000078.1 GCA_031267635.1 Planctomycetaceae bacterium | reverse complement strand
CATCCAAGAAGAAATAATGAGGTTAATTTTTAGGAAACCGTTTTGCTACTGAAGTTGTTTTGTTAGGAAAATTTAGCTAAAAATGAGGTTTGCAACACAAACAGCTGCTCGTTTCGTAGTAAAAAAGCTTAAAACCAACTGAATAGTTACAAAAAATTTTATAACCATGGAAAAGATTTTTATCTTTTCCCCTTTAACTTGACAGGAACTTAAAAACTATGCCCAAAATTATCGTTCTTGATCCGCTTTCGGAAGACGGATTGAAACTGCTAGACGCTGCGGCGACTATTGACTATGAAGAGCGGATTGGTCTCAAAGGCGACGATCTCCGCAAGACGTTGCAAGATTTTGACGGCGCGATTTGTCGTAGCGGCGTGAAGATTACGGCGGATATTCTCGAAGGAAACACGCGATTGAAAGCAATTGCCCGTGCCGGAGTCGGCGTTGATAATATCGACGTAGCGGCGGCGTCCAAACGCGGAATCGTCGTCATGAACACGCCCGGCGGCAATACGCTTTCCACGGCAGAACACGCATGGACGCTTCTGATGGCTCTTTCGCGGAACATTCACGCCGCGTATCAGGGACTCGTCGAGGGGCGTTGGGATCGCAAAAAATTTATGGGAACGCAAATTTCCGGCAAAGCGCTCGGCGTTGTCGGAATGGGACGCATCGGTCAAGCGATCACAAAATTCGCCAAGGCGTTTGAGATGAAAGTTTACGCTTTTGACCCGTTCCTTTCTCCGCAAAAAGCGCAAGAACTCGGCGTTACGGCGGTCAAAGACGTGCATGAGATGTTGCCGTTAGTCGATTACTTGACTGTTCACACGCCGCTGACCGACGCGACGCGCGGTTTGATCGGTAAAAAAGAAATCGCTTTACTGAAAAAAGGCGTGCGGTTAATCAACTGCGCACGCGGCGGAATCTACGACATTGACGCGCTTGCCGAAGGTCTTGAATCCGGTCAGATCGGCGGCGTCGCTCTTGATGTTTATGAAAACGAGCCATGTACCGACAATCCGCTTTTCGGCAAGCCGAATGTCATTTGCACGCCGCATCTCGGAGCCAGTACGGAAGAAGCGCAAACCAACGTTGCGGTCGAAGCGGCGGAACTTCTCATTGATTTCTTCACGACGAACACCATTCGTCAAGCGGTCAATTTTGCCGCTCTTGACGCGGAAACGCTCAAAGGACTGCGTGGTTATCTCAACGTGGCGTACCGTCTCGGCTTGATGTCGTCGCAGATTATTAAAGGCAGTCCGAAATCTGTTCGCATGAAATACAAAGGCGAAGTTTGTAAGAAAGACACTTCATTATTGAGTCTTTCGTTTGCCGCTGGATTTCTCGCCGCCGCAATGTCGCAGGAAATCGGATTGGTTAGCGCGGGCGCGTTGTTGAAAGAACGCGGGATTGAAATGGTCGAAGAGCGAGCGGCGGAAGTCGGCGATTTTTCTTCGACAATAACTGCCGAAATTACGACCGAACTTGTTACGGTTTCGCTGACCGGCACATTGTTCGGCAGTAATATGCCGCGATTGATCGCCAAAGACGGGTTGCGTCTTGAAAGTTATCTCGACGGCAACCTGTTGATTTTCGAGCATACTGACGTTCCCGGCGTGATCGGGACGGTCGGAAACGTATTCGCCAAACACCGCGTCAATATCGCGCACATGACGCTCGGACGCGAAAAACAGGAACAAGGAGGCGGACCGGCGGTCGGCGTTCTTTCTCTTGACAGCACCCCGCCCGCCGAAGCGATCAAAGAACTGTTGAAAATCGAAACGATCCAAAAAACTTATGCCGTAACGCTTCCGCCGAGCAATGCGTTCCCATCATGGATGGGATAAAAACGCCATAGCAAAACGGTGTGTGTTTATTTTTAAATGTACTTTCCACGGTAAGAAATTGCCATTTATTCGTTACTGAACTCTTTATAGACGAAATAAAAATACAATTTCTCGCCGTGAGAAGTATATTGTCTTTTTCTATGTCCTCCTGTTTCAAATGCTCCCAAAGTCCCTCTTGTCATTAGCGTCCCTTTTTGAAGCAAAAAATATTTGAAAATTTTCAAGAAAATTTCAAAATATTCCACATTTCCCTTTGAAGATTTTAAATCTTGGTGTATGATAATAATCAATTAAGTTAGCTGTTAGACAAAAATTAACGGTGATTTTTGTTTAACAAATTCCAAAAAAACTAAAATTAGGGAGTTTCAGTGATGAAAAATTTAAACAAAGCGTTTAATTTTCTTGAATTGTGTAAGAATATGTCGGGGGGGGGGGGTACGTAAAATGGCTAACAAGCCATATTTTACATGCGATTCCACTCTTTTTTGCCCGTGTTGTTGCGTGCATTTCTGCCCGATTTGGAAAACACTCTTTTGTTCGCCGAGCATTTACGCTGGTCGAATTACTTGTTGTGATTGCGATCATTGGAATTTTGATTGCATTACTTCTGCCCGCAGTCCAAGCCGCACGCGAAGCGGCACGGCGTTCCCAATGTTCGAACAATCTCAAACAAATGACGTTGGCGTGTCTCAATTATGAGGACGCTTTCAAGGCATTGCCGCACAACGGCGTCAAATGGAACGCGGCAGTAAACAGCAACTACACTCACGCCATGTCGTGGCGAGGTTGGTTACTGCCGTACTTTGAGCAAACGGCTCTGTACGAGCAATTAGACAAAACGGGAAAAAGTCCCGGCTATCCTTGTGCTGGAGGAAACAATACAAATTACAACATCTTGAAAGACAAGAAGGTCAGTTTTTCCGCGTATTGGTGTCCGTCCAGCCCGTTGGACAAGTTTGAAACTGATCATCCTAGTTGGGGTAATTGGAACCTTGGAAGTAGTTTAACGTCTCATTATATGGGAATCGGCGGTTCTTATATTCACCGCACGAAAAACGAGTGGACAACCGGTGCTAAGACGAAAGCTATTGACAGCGTCGGCGGAAGCATCCTTCACGAAGCGATTGAATTGGGAAAAATTACCGACGGTACAAGCAATACGATGATTATTGCCGAAGAAAGTAACTATCATGCAAAACCGGATGGAACTCAGGAAAATATCACAACATGTGCTGGAAGTACATTTCTTATGGGACAGGAATGGCAAGGCGGCAACAATAGCGACCCGTCACAAAGAGATAATTGTCGTCCGTTTGGTATCAGCTTTGTCCGATTCCAAATTAACCAGCGTGTCGATTTCACGGGCTATAACCAGTCGTGGATGAACGCTCCAATTCGGAGTGCGCATACCAACGGCGCGAACGTTGGTTTTGTCGATGGTTCGGTTCATTTTATCAGCAGCACGGCGAATTTGGACGAAGTGCTTTGCCGTCTTGCCGACAAAGACGACGGCAAAACGGTCGCTCTTCCGTAGTAAAAAGTAGAAGCAAGTATGCAAAGTGCAAATGTGTTAGTCGATACGGTTTTTCGCCGAAAGACCGTATTGACTGCATGGTCTGTTTTACAATTAACCTTTCACTTAAAAGAAAAAAATGAGAATACTATTTTTGTTATTCGTCATTGCTTCCGTTTTAACGTGCGGATGCAGTAACAAGCCGTATCAGCCGAAAAAGAAAGCGGAAAGCATTGCCGGAACGGTAACGTTCAACGATAAAGCAATTGCCGACACAGAGATTTATTTCTCTGATACCGCGCGCGGCATCAACTTGACTGTCAAAACCGGCGCGGACGGAAAATTCACGATTGCGCCAAAAGATTTGCCGGTAGGAAGATATGCTACTTTTATCACGCCAGCAAACCCGAAAGATATTCCGCAAAAATATCAAAGTCCGATGGAATCCCCGCTCTACCTCGAAATCAAAGAAGGAAACAACGATTTAAAGGTTATGTTGGAAAAATGAATTGAAACTATTCAGTCGATTGTAAGTACATTGATGTATTTTGATAATGAATGTTTCCTATTTTCAACCTCATTTCCACCTAATTTTTTAACAAAACAACCTCAGTAACTTGAGGTTGTTTTGTCTAGGGCATGAGGCGGAAATGAGGTTGGTTATACTGGTCACGCTTGAAAATTCATTTTTTAAGACGGCGTTCACTCGTTCATCAATCATGTTTTCAACGTCACTCTTGTCCTTGAATGTTCCTTTTTTAATCGCAGGCATTTTACGTAATTATCGTTTGAGAACAATTTCGTCGTCTTCGCCGAATATTTGGGATTGTTCTTTGCCGTCAATTTTGTAGATTATCCAAAGCGTTTTAACGATGCCCGGATTTGGGTCGCCGAATGCCGTATTGTAAGAATTGATTGGAATAAGTCGCGTGCCGTCAAACTTTTCTTGCACCTCTTTTGTGACATCTTTGCGGTTACGCTCGTCCAATCCGTAGAACGCTTGTATAATTTCGACGTTGATCTTTCCTCTTTCTTGCTCAATCTCTTTTTTGTTTGGCGGCACAGGTAAAGGAAACAATTCCGCATACTTTTTTTCGTCAAAATGAAATGCTTGTTTGCCGGTGATATCTGTTGAAGTGATCGTCGGACAAATATAAGTTTCGATATACTCGATAACTTTGTCCAATCCGCGAAAATGATCCATTGCGTCTTTCATTCTGCTTGCACAATTCCATGCGCAATCCGTCAAATCACGGCAAAGAACAGTGTTGTAGCCGGCTATTTTCATTGCCCTGCAACCAAATGGACGACCAATCACGCACATATCCGTATGAACTCCCATAAGGATAACATTTTTTATTCCGCGTTCTTTGAACAGACATTCTTGGTACTCTTCATTGCCTATCATTTCGACAAAATCATCCGTGAGAATATCGCAATCTTTAATCTTTAGAATTTCGGTTTGTCGGAAATCGGGAGTTTTCCCCTGACTTTCAAAGCAATGCGGATCGCCGTTGGGCAGTGGCCACTGGGCGTCTTTTTCGTCGGCGTATGCGAGGTGGGAATGTTCGTTTTCACCGCCGTGTCCGTGAACCCAAAAATCCCAATGCCGCGGGTTACCGAAGCCGTGTCGGTATTTTGCCGATGTTTGGCGGGCGGGCAAATCCGCGTAATGTTTGTCAATATCATGACTGCTCGGCGCGAAAACGATCAAGATTCCTTTTTCGCGGGCTTTGTCAAAAACCGTATTCATTTCTTTGGCGAGATCTTCCAACCGCGCCGTCGCATGAACACAAGGATGGAATGCCCACATATCGCAAACGATAATCACGGTTTCTTTGGGGTTCCAGTTTTCAGTAAATGTTTCTGCTTTACTTTCTTTACTACGGTCACGGAGGTGAACGGTCAAATGATCAGCGGCATTCGCAACAAATTGCAACGTCAGCAGCGTCAACAATACCGCAAACGAAATGAGAGAATTATTCTTTATACGTTTCATTGTTTTTAAGTGGGTTAAAGTTTAATTTGTGTTACGCAGATGCTAAAGGGAATTTCTAAAAACCCTCCCTTTTCAATGGCATGGTTGTTATTAAAATGTTGGCACTTGTATTTTTTATTTTTTCCCCGTTTTTTCATTTAAATTTAGTAACTAAACTTTTGCAAATTCCTCTCAGCTCTCTTAAAATAAGCATCCAAACGCATGTTAAATTGGCATAAAAAAGTTATCGTTCATTTTGCCAAGCCGAGACGGGTGAGCAAGGATTG
>JAIRYX010000028.1 GCA_031267635.1 Planctomycetaceae bacterium | reverse complement strand
TTCCGCCGCCGGGCTTGCGGACTCGTTGACTTGCAACATGTTGTTCGGGCGAATTAAGTTCTTGGATACCTTTGCGTATCGTAACAATAGAAATACCCGTTGCGCGATGGACGGTGCTGATACCACCGCGTCCCAACGATTTGGATTCGGCTACTGCCCAAAGACGTTTTTGACGTTCGTTAAAAAAACCGGAAATACTATTGTATTTATCCCGAATGTTGCTTACAATATCATCTTGCATGTAAGGAGTATCTCATGTTTGCGGGAAATGGGCAAAGGACTCTTTTGATAGATTATTTATGCACGGATACTTGGTGTATGATAAGAATCAATAAAGCTAACTGTTGAAATAAAAATTACTGTGATTTTTGTCTTTCAATTTCAAAAAAACTTAAAAAAGGAGTTTCAGCGATGAAAAAGCTAAACAAAGCGTTTGATTTTTTTGGATTGTGTCAGAATATGTCGGGGGGGGGGATGCGTAAAATGGCTAACATGCCATGTTTTACGTGCGATTCCACTCTTTTTTGCTCACGCTATTGCCCGCGTTGTTGCGAGCATTTCTGCCCGATTTGGAAAACTGTCTTTTGTTCGTCGAGCGTTTACGCTGGTCGAGCTTCTTGTCGTGATTGCGATCATCGGTATTTTGATTGCATTGCTTTTACCCGCGGTTCAAGCTGCAAGAGAAGCGGCGCGGCGGATGCAATGCAGTAACCATCTCAAACAATGGGGACTCGGATTACACACGCATCACGACGCTCACAAAGAGTTTCCCAACACTCTTTATCAACGAACCGGCGGATGTGCCACAGGTAACAAAAACCGAGAACGTTTGAGTTTCGTGTACCCGTTATTGCCGTACATTGAACAAGCGGCAATTTATAACCTGATTAAACAAGACATCGACAACAATGTCGATTGCAATTGGATTTGGGACGGCGGTTCAACCAAACCTTCCACCATGCCGATTTCCATTGCCGCGTGTCCGTCAGATACTAACGCGATTGCTCCTGCGGGACAGTTACAACGTGGAAATTACCGTACCAATCGCGGCGACGTTATCGGCGGTAACGCTGACGATAGTGTTCGCTCTCCGTTCCGACTTGGAAGCACTTCCATTTCTAATTTTTCGACGGTAACAGATGGCACATCCAATACAATCGCTTTTGCCGAAGGAACCGTCGCCATTGAGGTTGGTCCCAATCCGAAAATCAAACTTGGCGTTGCGGAATTGGGAATTGACGCGGCGGGAGCGACTGCCGCCAGCAATTGTCTCGCCAAAAAGAAAGCGGATGGTTCACTGGACAGTAGTGCTACAGTGATGGAAGCACATCGTTTACCCGGTCGCCGTCTTTATGAAGGTCGAACATCAGTGATGGGATTGAATTTCATACTTCCGCCAAACTCTCCTTGGTGCGGAAGCGGTACTACGCCGGACGCTGGCGGCGGATTTTTCAGTCCGTCAAGTAATCATACCGGCGGCGTGAATGTCGCAATGATTGACGGTTCGGTACATTTCGTTTCCGATACAATTGACTCCGGCGATCCGGCACAAGATGTTCGAGCAAAATCCGGCATTGCGTCCGGTAACGTCTGGGCAAGTTCGTTTGCTTCGATTTACGGCATTTGGGGATCCGCCGCAACTCCCGCAAGCGGTGAAAGTAAACAATTGCCGTAACTATCCCCAATAATGGCAGCGTTATCGCTACCGCAAAATATAAAAAATGTGTAGAGACATTGCTTGTAAATGTCTCTACGATTTATCGTTTTAACATTTATCAGGCGACAAATATGAAAAAAATACATTTCATTTTATTGACATCAATATTCGCGTTCATTTTCTTTGCCGGATGCGGCGGAAACTCTTTGCGGACGGAGTATGTAGAAGGCGTTGTAACGCTGCCCTCACAGACGCGACGATTTCATTTTCACCTGCGGTCGAAGGTCAGGGAATGCCAGCCGTCGGCAAATCGGACGCATCGGGAAAATACACTCTCACCGCAATGCAAGGCGGCAAAGATGGCGCGGGAACGACGCAAGGAAAATACAATATTTCTGTCTTTAAGGAAGAGGCAACAAAACGTTATACCCAAGAACAAATTAAGGAAGAGGTAGCAAAACACGGGTTTGTCGATTGGGGTTACAAAGTCGTTGTTCCCGCAAAGTACACAAATCCCGCTAATTCCAGTCTCACAGCCGAAGTCGTGAAAAGAGAAAATACCGTCAATCTTGAATTGAAAAGCAAGTGATCGCAAGTATCCCCCTCACCCTTTAAAATTCGGCTTTCACCAAAAAAGGGACATTAGAGACAAAAGGGACTTTGGGGACGTGATGAACGATCAATACTGTCTTAAAAGTCGAAATTGCAAGTGTGAGGAGTATAATAACTCCGAATTGCGCACCCCCAGTTTCACTGGGGGTATTCACAGGAAACGCCTGCGGCGTAAAAAAATCAACGAACAGCGGCTTCTTTTTTTGAAAAATATTATTTTTCTCAATAAAACTGTTTGACCGGACGATTGAAAACGATATAATTAATGTGAATAAAGAATTTAAAATCTTTTTGTTTAGTTTTCCATGTTGCTTAAATTTCGTATTTTAATAACTCTTGCGGTGATTTATGCCGTATTTTTCAGCGCGGTGATGCCGATGGGCATTTGTCGTTGTGATGGTTGTTCGTGCGAAAATAACGTTTTTCAGGAGAAAAACGCCGAAAAATACAATGAAAAAATAAATCCCTGTTGTTCTCGTTTTGGTCATTCTTGCTGTTGTGGGAAAAAAACAGAAAGTCAAAGTTTGCCGCAAATTGACAGTATGTCTTCCTCCTGCTGTCAAAAAAAATCTGATAAAAATAATTCTTATTCTTCTCTTACCGAAGTTGGTTGCCGTTGCGGCAAGATCATTCAAACAGTCATTGCTTTGCCGGATATTGTTTCGCCGATCAAGAAAACACATAATAATTTTTATGGAATCATTGTTCTTGTGTTTGGTTTTGACACAAATTCTATTCACTCGGCGGCATTGCATTTCTTAAAACATTCGCCGCCGGAAGCGACGCACGTTCCTTTGCGTGTGTTGCTGTGCGTGTTTCTGATTTGATTCCATGCCGCAATGATTGTTGGTTTGGTTTATATGGTTTCGATCAATGTGTTGTTTGTCGACACCATGGGAGCGTTTCAATTTTATGGAAATCGCAATCGTTAAATTTGCGTTCAGCCGGGTATGGAAAATCCCGAACATTGAAACGGCTCGAAACAATTTTCACAAATTAAGTTTAAAAAGGATCAGAAAATGAAAACTCAAAATAAAGTGTTATTTGGCGTTGCCCTTGTCGCGGTTCTCTCGCTGACAGCGGCGTTTGCGTTCAACAATGGAAAAGACAAAGCAACTGGAGCGAAATCCGAATGCTGTTGCGGCGACACTTGCAAATGTTGCGACGGCTGCAAAGGCGGCGAATGCACTTGCGGCGATGCATGCAAATGTTGTGGTTGCTGTTCCGGCTCCGGAAAAAAAGCCGCCGGTTCATGTTGCTCGCACGATACGGCGATGATTGTTGCCGACTCGTGCTGTTCCCAAAACGCAGGTGAAAAATCTTGTTGTTCAAAAGAATGTGCGACCGCCAAATCTTGTTGTTCGAAAGACGCAACAGAACAATCTGTCGCAATTCCTTCTGACGTTACCGCATCCGCCGACGTCGAAAAATCGGACAAAGCGTGTTGTTGCGGCGACGACTGCAAATGTTGCGAAGGTTGTAAAGATGGCGAGTGTGCGTGCGGCGACGGTTGCAAATGTTGCGAGTGCTGCAAAGGCAAAAAATAATGCGTAAATCAACGTATTATTGAATGTTTGTTGTAGAAAATTTTTAGGGGCGAATTATTCGCCCCGTTTTTTATGGATTTTTGCGAGTTCGCCCAAAATCTATTCTTCCAAGAAAATATTTATGACTTCCAAAGCGTCTATGGAACGTCGCGGATGTTTGGGGTAAGACGGATCTCGCGGTTGGATAATGATTGCCTGAACGAGTTGAATGTAAGATTCCCGAATAATACTCGCTTCTTCAAAAGTGAGTAGTTTTCGTAATTTTTTCCAATCGTTATTTAACATTTCGAGCGCAAGACTATCACCAAATAGCGACCGCGCAACAAGCGAATCAATCTGACGGATTTCATTTTCAAACTTCGGAAAACATTTCGTTAAACGCTGTTGCGAAAAAGAAGATTTTGTTTTTTTTACTTTATGAACGATGTTCCCCGGAAATGATTGTGGAAACTGCAAACCAATGTCGTCAAAAATATGGTCGTCTTTCGTGTTGGGAGAAAAGGGTAAATTGTCGTCCATAGCCGATTTTTGATATTCAAAAACATAATGCGCGAAATCACCACGCAGCGTTCCGTTGTCTTTGGAATGTTTTTCTGTTATGGAAGTTTCACCGATGTGGCCACCGTTGCCCATCATATCGTTATGCGTGATAATCATTTCACGCTCCAATTCGAGAACCAATTTTTCCCCTAAACGATTGAGCGAATACCAATCTGGAGTTCCCTGATGATTTTCAAAAAGACAAGATTTTAATTGTTCTTTGATTTGTTTCTCGAAAAAATCATACTGATTGAGATCAATGATTCGATAAACCAAACTTGCCCAACTTGGCTGGGAAAGAATTTGATTTTGTAATCTGTTTTGATCGGCATGTAATACGTTAAAGAGCGGCAAAAGATATTTTTGACAAATTTGACGGACAACCGGACTGTGTTCATAGACTCCCATGATTCGCAACGGTCTCAAACTGGAAAAATGCAGCGACGTTGCAAAAGAAATTTCTGTCCGCAACGCCACCGGAAAACATTGAATCAATCCGTTAATCAATTGAATTGACGGCGAGACCCACGTAAACAATGTGCAAACAGAATAAATTGAGGAAGCGATCAATCCGGCTAATGTTGTTGTGCCGGGATAGTCACGTAATGCGTCCAACAAATCACGGTTGATAATCGGAAGCGAAACCGATTCGATTGCCAACGGTTCCATCGAAAATTCTTGCGGAACAAAATCCGGCGTTGAAACGAAAAATTGAAAATTCTGACCTGATAAAAGCGAGTGATAAAAAGCAACAACATTGTTATCGAACGACTTCAATAATTTTGGCGAAATCACTAAACAATGCGAGTACAAAGAAACTTCAGTATTTTCGGACACAAGTTGCGATGAAAGAGATCCCAACACAAAAGCGCCGCTTGGCAACGGATGAAAATAAAAATGCGGCTCGTTTGAGGCAACGGAAGATTCACAATGACTTTCGGACGGCAATGGAACGTCGCCCTCAAAATCAAATGCCCAACCAAGCAATTCTTCTTCGTCGCAACATGAAATACCGGATGTTTTGGCTAAAATTTTAGCATCTTGCAGATTCTGCCGATTTTTAACATACAAAACCGCCTGTTCAACAACATTCTTGTCATTTTGCATCAGAAACCACCTCTCATGTTGTTATGATGTTTTAGAAAAATACATTGATTTTCAAATATCAGACAAGAATCTTGTATTTTGTTCTAAAAAAACGATAAAACCTGAAAACTTTATTGCGAATATTTTACGATATAAACTGTTTTATAGCAACGGCTTGTGGTTTCTCTAATAATATTTATTTCGTAAATTATTCGTCTCTTCGTGACTAAAATAAATTTTGTTACTTTTTTAAGTCTACCCTATTTAATAGAATATGCAAATCTTTCTTGTCTATCTTTGCAAAAAAATGAGATGTTTCCGGCAAGTTCCCATAAACAATGCCGATATTTTTGCGACCTTTCGTGATTTTTGGCATGCGTTTCGCATTGCAAAATTTGCTCTGTAGTTTCTGTGTTTATACTCCTCACACTTTGAATTTCGGTTTTTAAAACAGTGTTCATCGTTCATTATCTCTTCATATCTTCAAAGCCCCCTTTGTATAAAAACCGAATCTTAAAGAGTGAGGAATATAACAACATAACGAACGAGTTATTTTATCCACTCTCACTTTAAATTTTATATTACTTGGAGAATTCTCCAGAAAAACAAAAAAATTCCAAAACATATTGTCGCATCCCCCCTTGTATTTTTTTTCGGTTTGCGGTTGTAATACAAAAACTATGAAATTTTGAGGATCTAATATAGATATTTTGTAACTATTGCGAAGTTCCTCAATTTCTCTTGATATGAAAAATGTCAAATTTATAGGTATTTTACGTTGAAAAATATCAAGGGAACTTCTAAACAAAAGTATTAACACAAGTTTTGGCAATATATATCGATTGCGTAGCATAGTCGGGGAAATTGTTGTTTAGTATCCGTGCATAAATAATCTATCAAAAGAGTCCTTGCCCATTCCCAGCAAACATGGTATAATTCTTACATGCAAAACGATATTGTAAGCAACATTCGGGATAAATACAATAGTAT
>JAIRYX010000401.1 GCA_031267635.1 Planctomycetaceae bacterium | reverse complement strand
AACAAATTAAAAACGAATTTGATTTAGAATTGGTTAATATTTGTTGGCGCGGCGAGCGTCCTAAAAAACTTGAAAATGTTTTGGTTCGTGCGATTGCTCCAAATGAAATAATTGCTTCCTCGCTTTGGCGGCGATTTCGTGTTATTGATCTATTTGCGGGAATTGGCGGAATCCGTCTAGGTTTTGAATCGGTTGGCGGTCAATGTGTGTTTTCTTCCGAATGGGATGAATCCGCTCAGCAAACGTATCAAGTAAACTTTGGCGAAAAACCGTTTGGCGATATTACACAAATCGAAACATCGTCAATTCCTGATCACGATATTTTACTTGCCGGTTTTCCTTGCCAACCTTTTAGCATTATCGGTAAACAACAAGGTTTTGCCGACACACGCGGTACATTGTTTTTTGAAATAGAACGTATCCTCAAAGATAAACAACCAACTGCATTTCTACTAGAAAACGTCAAGCAATTCAAAACGCACGACAACGGAAGAACTTGTCAAATCATTTTAGAAAAGCTTCACAAACTTGGTTATCACACATATATTACAGTATTGAACGCACTTGACTTTGGTGTTGCTCAAAAACGTGAGCGGACAATTATTGTCGGCTTTTTGGAACCGTTGATATTCCGTTTTCCTGAATCATATCCTTATCAACCATTATTACAAGATGTTTTAGAACATGATGATGAGGTTGACAAAAAACTTTTTGCTTCGGAAATGATTTGTAAAAAACGATTAGAGCGTCTAAAAGAACAAGGACAAACTCCTTTTTATCCTTCAATGTGGCATGAAAACAAAGGCGGACATATAGGAATACACCCGTTTTCGTGTGCGTTACGACATAACGCTTCGTATAATTACTTACTTGTAAATGGAAACCGGAGACCTTCGGGAAGAGAAATGTTACGTTTTCAAGGATTCCCTGAAACGTTCAAAATCTCGGTAGATCATTCCGCTATTAGAGCGCAGGCTGGTAATTCTGTTGCTGTTCCGGTTATTACTGCAGTTGTCGCAGAAATGATGATCGCATTGCGCAATAAAAAAATACAAGATACTCCCACTGTTGCAGTTAAGCAACGTACTTTATTTGAAACAAAAAATTATGGAATCGAAGAAACGGTTGGACATTCTTATTAAAAAAAGCCGCGCTGATTTGTACAAACCGATTGCGATTGCTGAGATTCTGTATCGTAATCGGACAAATGGGTTAGATATTACAGATAAGGAACAATACCGCCGACAATCGTATGAATGGATGCGCGACGTTATTTGGAAACTTCATCGCAAAACAACACAATTGAACTCGCGTTACTGGGATCAACTTTTTGATAGTAACGTTTTGCCGCCTGCACAATTACAGGAATTGGCGGAATGCAACATAAAATATAAAGGACTTGTTGAGGTATATATTTACGCGCATGTTCAAGGTAAGTATCAAGCATTTACGGAATTGAGACAACAATTGTCAACGATTCCGACAGATTCATTTTCACTTGATACTTTTCTTGGTTTTTTTGAGGACAATGCAAAGTATCGCGGCAGTGTTGACAAGGCTTACGAGATTGTTGTTTATGCGTTATTTAACGCGATTGTCGATGAACTTCAAGTGAAAATTACATTATCGGCAGATAATACTGTTACATCGCTTCTTCGAGAATTTGAAGATTTTGCCCGTTTGGTTTTGGGAATTGATTCACAACATTTGAGTATCGAAAAACCGGCACGATTATTCCGTGTTGGAACAGCAAATGCAAACGATGCCGGCTTAGATATGTGGGCAAATTTTGGTCCCGCAGTTCAGGTCAAACACATATCGTTACAACAAACACAAACGATAGATATATGTAATGGCGTACGTGCAGATCAGCTTATTATCGTCTGCGAAACAAGCGATGCAGATGCAATCCAATCTGTTATAATACAAATGGGATTGGCTGATAAATTAAGGGGTGTCATCACGAAAAAAGATTTAGATAATTGGTATATTAAATGTTTTCAGCCACAATATCACGACACGTTAGGGCGTAAAGTTCTTAATTCAATTATTGAAGAAATGAAACTGGAATTTCCACTTTCCGTTTCGGAATCGTTTGATACATTTTTTGCGGAACGAAATTATTCTTATAATATTTTAACAGATGATTGGATTGCCGAATAAAACAAACGAATGGAGATATCACGATGTAAATCCGATGAACAAGATAAAAATAATTTTGAAGCGATTCGCTTGTGGATGTAAAAATTTGAACAACAACAGATTTGCGCAACGAAATATCGGCATAAAAGAATCCGAATCAAACACCGTCGCACTAAGAAGCAGAAAAGACGGGGAATTAGGGGAAATCAATGTCGGGGAGGTAATTGGAAAATTGGCGGAAGAAATTAGTATGAGGACATTATGAAAACAGAACTATCAAATAATATACTCTGTGGTGATTGTGGTGAAATACTTCGGGAATTGCCGTCTAATTCCATTGATTTATTGGTCATGTGCCAGCGAAAACGGCGTGCTTGTATGTCAGCGAAAAGGGCACAGTGGTTGTCAAAAGTGAGTGTCATTTTATATACTATGTTTTTTTCAAAAACATCCGTTTTCT
>JAIRYX010000269.1 GCA_031267635.1 Planctomycetaceae bacterium | reverse complement strand
TCCAATTGCTCCATCGCCAACCGGCGTTGACGGGGATTCCTTTGACTTTTCTTTTCCGTGTTATCATTTTGACCAAAAAGATTTGTGATTTTTTTCCAAAGCGACATGATTTTACCCTTTATCTTCGATGTTGTATGAAAATTTTGATTCAGGTTTTGATAAGAGTTGAATTCAAGACATTATTATTTCACCAGAAAATAAATTCGCTGTCAAGTACCGAAAGAAAAAAAATTATTTTGTAACTATTCAGTTGCCCAACCTCCAATAAATCCGCACGGCAACTGGGTAACTACAGTCAATGTTACCGAAAAATATCACAATGTCAGCCATTAGTTATGCAATTCCCTTAGTAGCCAACAATTGCTCCCAATATACACCCTTATTCCCTTATTTTTCGTTTGTTTTGATAACAATCCCCGATCTCAAACATAAGGGCATAAGGGCGCGTTTGGGGGGCAATGCGGGGCTACTAAGGGAAATTTAATAAATAAGGGCTGCAATGGTAAGATCTTTCGGATAACTATAGGGTACGTCTAAAAAACTCATTTTCAACACATGTGACCGTTGAAACATAAGGGCTTGCAAATATTGGGGAGAGGTTTTTAGAAGTTCCCTTTATTTGTCCTTGACACACGCATTTTTTTTTCGTATAGATTCTATTATTTACTTTTAGGTCGCAATAAATTGTGAGTTTAAGGTATTTAAATAATTTAGCAAGATAAAATATTCCATTGACAGGTTTAGATTAATGACAAATCGGAGACAAAATCCCCAAACAGCAAAGTTTTCGGCTCGTGGTAGAATCAAAAAGTTATTGATTGTTGTAATAGTCGTTGTTGCGACGAATCTTGTTTGTTGGGTAAAAGCCGATTCTGATTCCTATGTCGAAATTGATTTTGCCGAAAACAGCCGTTCAGCGCAATCCGTTTCCGCCGAAAATCCCGGTTTGACCAACGCGGCGGCAATTGCCGTCATCCCTGATAATCCTAACCGGAACAGTTCGCTCAACATGCGACCGCGCAACGGTATTGTTCTTCCGCAACCCTATTGGAACGGTTTGGAAAATTCGTCGAGCCGCTTCGCGTCGCCGACGAGTCAACCGGTTTATCTGATTCCGACAACAACCAACGAACTCCAATTTTCTACGCCGCTCATCGCGTCGGCATATTCATCATATTCATCGCCGATTTTGTTAGCGTCGGGAACAACCGGTAATGAAACCGCCAACGCCGACGCAATCGCTTTGACAGATACCGCGCAATTTGGCAGCATTCCTTCCGGCACGCCGGTTTTTCTGACGCAAAGTACAACGTCCGCGCCGGCAGGAACCTCGCCCGAGTACTCGCCAATTAACGCACTTTCGCCGCAAACCGCTCCGCCGCTTCCGGGAAATTCTTTCAGCGGTCCTTATAACACGCCAAACGGTTACGGATATATCTCACCGCAATCGTCGGCGCAAACACAATCGTCTTTGGCGGATCGATATGATCATATGATGAGTTTCATGAACAACATGATGGCGAGCTATCTTTGGATGCCGGATAGCGGCAGTCATCCGCTTGGAAATAATGAATTAAAAGGACAAGTGCGTTTTGCAATTCCGTGTCAGCATCTTGGCAATACGATGTTTTTTGTCGCACCGGCAATTCACGTGAATTTTTGGCAATTTGATCAGCAGAAAGCCCAAACGTTTTACAAAATGCCCGGAACAACATTCGGAACGTTTCTCGATGCTTGGCTCGAACCGGAAATCAATGATCGTTTCCGTTTCGACGTGCTGGGACGAGTCGGCATTTACAGCGATTTGAAGAAATTTTCCGGAAAAAGTCTTGCGATCAGTGGTCGCGGACGAGTTTATTATCAATATGAAAACAATATTGAACTGATGCTTGGCGTGCAATATATCAACCGCGAACATGTCAAGATGCTCCCGACATTCGGCGTGATTTGGACTCCGAATGAAAAAACGGAATGGCACTTAATTTTTCCTGATCCGAGATTGTACCGTTATCTCGGCAACACGAACGATACGGCATGGTGGGGTTATGTTCGCGGCGAATACGGCGGCGGCTCGTGGGGCGTTAAAACTTTCAACGGCGACGTGATTCGGACTGACTATAATGATATTCGCGTTGCGATGGGGTTAGAATTTCGCAACAAGCCAAAGCAATGTTTAAGCGGACATTTTGAAATCGGCGGCGCGTTCAACCGCGAACTTTACACCGACGGTTCGACATGGTACAGACCAACTGCCTGCGTTTTTCTTGCGGGCGGATTGATTTATTGAAAGAGCAACCAAAGGGATAATCGGGGCTGGAGTTAATACTGCTTCAGAAAATCCGATTGAGTTCCAAAACGCACCGATGATAAATCTGTTCTTCCCGAGAGCTGACGGAACCGGAGAAAATTTTTATCGCATAAGACCTTGCCATTGCGGTTGTTGAGCAATCACGCTTTCCACGTGATTTCGCACCGCGAGACATTCCTGATTATTGGGAGCAAGTTCGAGTGCGCGTTGAGCAATAAATTCCGCTTCACGTATCATACCGCACGCTAACTTTGCTTCTGCCAATCGGCAATAAGAATCAATATTTTCGGGCCAACGGCGATAGGCAATTTCGTATTGATCGCACGCTAACGGGTACTGTTGCATTGCCATATAAGCGTCGCCGCAACCGAACACAACTTGCGGCGGCTCTTGTTCCGGCGGATACAACCTGCCAACGCTGTGCCATGTCGCCAACGCGCGTTCCGGCTGACGATTTGCCGTTTGTAAGGTTGCTAATTCTGAAAGCAAGCCCGCGTTTTTCGGATCAAGCGAAATGGCTTTGTGGTAATCGGCTAATGCCGACTGAATTTCGTTTTGCCGCCATTTTACTCTTGCGCGGATGACCCAAGCGCGGGAGATCAGCATTCGGTTTTCTTCGGTGGACGCCCAATCGCTTTTGGTGGCGTTGATCGCTTTTTCCGCACATTCAAATGCCATTTCGTAATCTCCGAGTTCGTAGCATTTTTCAGACAGCGACAATAATGTTTTAACGTCGTTGTTACCTGCCAGTACAAGCGATTCCGTGAGTTGAGCCACCGCTTCTTGTTTTTTCCCCAATTTCCAAAGTGATTCCGCCCAACTTCTTTTAATTTCCGTGTCCTTTTTATTTAATTCCACTGCCGCAGACAGCTTTTTTTCCGCATTCTGAAGTTCCCCTCGTTCCAAAAGCAAAATTCCTTCTTGACGAAGATTCCGACTTTCGGCAATCGTGTCTTTTTTGGTTGTAGGCGTAAAAAGTTTACAGCCGGAAAATAATCCTGCTACAAAAGTCGTCACGACAAACAAAATGAGAAAGCGATACGGATTAGTCAATGGAACATATTGGGATAAAAACAATTGCAATCATTGGCATGTCGGCGGATTTTTGCCGAAAAACAAACACAGTTATCATACCAATATTTTATTAAGCATTCCAGACCAAAAAAGTTTTGTTCAATAAACGGTATCATGAGCAAATACACAAAATGAGGGCAATACGACACCAATTTGCAGTGTACTAATCAATGTCGTCCGAACGACGCCCCATGACGCATCCGTATACCCTGGGTAACCACAGCCGCTTTGACCGGAAAAGCTTACTCATTTCCGCTCTAATTTCTCGCGATTCCTTTCGTCACCAACCGCACCCTCGCAAACTCGCCTTTATTCCCTGAGGTTTTAGAGGAGGGATGGCGAACGAAAAACCGGTTGCCGTGCGTCAGTATCCGATTGCCGTGTGTAGATTACCCATTTTCTCGCATATCTCTTTTTCGGGACGGCGGAATCGTGACGGGCTTTCAAGGAGATTGCGTCTATTCCCCAAACACCGCCCGCAACGCCGCGTTATTCATCACTTACGCGGTAAAGTTTCCGCTCCGAGCGGAACGGAAGTTCCGTAGAAAGCGGCGAATCTCTCGCGAAGCGGGACTATCTGAATCTTCTCCAAATACATAATCTTTCCGAGCGTCCAAATTTCCGACCTCTCCGAGTAGCTCATCTTTCCGAGCGTCTGGATTTCCGACATAACTCCTTAATATATAACGACTAACGTAAAACTTCCACGAACGCTCGCGAGCGGCTCGCTACTCTTTATGAGC
>JAIRYX010000266.1 GCA_031267635.1 Planctomycetaceae bacterium | reverse complement strand
GCTCATAAAGAGTAGCGAGCCGCTCGCGAGCGTTCGTGGAAGTTTTACGTTAGTCGTTATATATTAAGGAGTTATGTCGGAAATCCAGACGCTCGGAAAGATGAGCTACTCGGAGAGGTTGGAAATTCAGACGCTCGGAAAGATGAGCGACTCGGAGAGGTTGGAAATCCAGACGCTCGGAAAGATGAGCTACTCGGAGAAGTTGGAAATTTAGACGCTCGGAAAGATTAGCTACTCGGAGAGGTTGGAAATTCAGACGCTCGGAAAGATTAGCTACTCGGAGAGGTTGGAAATTTAGACGCTCGAAAAGATTATGTATTTGGAGAAGATTCAGATAGTCCCGCTTCGCGAGAGATTCGCCGCTTTCTACAGAATTTCCGTCCCGCTCGGAGCGGAAACTTTACCGCGTAGGTGATGAATAACGCGACGTTGCGGACGGCGTTTTGGGAATAGACGCAATCTCCTTGAAAGCCCGCAACAATTCCGCCGTTCCGCAAAAGAGATATGCCGTTCCGCAAAAGAGAGTCGCCGTTCCGCAAAAGAGATACGTCGCCCCGAAAAAGAGATATGCCGTCCCGCTAAAGAGATCAGTCATCCCGAAAAAGAGATCAGCCGTTCCGCAAAAGAGATATGCCGTTCCACCAAAGAGATATGCCGTTCCGAAAAAGAGATCAGTCATTCCGAAAAAGAGATCAGCCGTTCCACCAAAGAGATCAGCCGTTCCACCAAAGAGATCAGCCGCCTCGCAAAAGAGAGTCGCCGTTCCGCAAAAGAGATTCGCCGTCCTGAAAAAGAGAGTCGCTCAATCCGCACGGCAAGCGGGTAACTGACGCCGCCGTTGTCTATTGCGTTGCCAAATATTGTTCCCCAAAAACGAAATAATCAGAAAAATATTGCAAAAACTCGCGGCTTTCGTATAATTTCGTACATCTTTTACAATACTAACGCCGCAAATTCATTTTGAACAAATCTTATGCCGCCATTCGGTTCTTTGTCTCGTCCGCTCGAAGGGAAAAATATTTTGCTGACACGCCCGCGTCATCAGACGGAACAGTTGCGCAACTTGTTTGAAGCGGCGGGAGCAAATCTCTTTCTGCAACCGACCATCGAAATTCTTCCGCCCGATAACTGGACGGCGGCAGATCGGGCAATTGCCTCGATTAACGATTATGATTTTCTCATCTTTTCCAGTTCCAACGGCGTTTCGTCCTTTGGAGAACGCCTTTGTTTCTCGGCGGCTTCGCGGCAAGCATTGCTCGCGTCGTGCGTCTCTTCCGTTTTGCCGCCGCACAACATGACGCAAAAACAAATATTCCCAAACATGACGCCGCAAATTGTTGCGGTCGGTTCCGGAACGGCGGAGACATTGCGGCATTATCATGCTCAAGAGATTTGGCTTCCCGCAACCGATTTTCGCGCGGAAGGCGTTCTCGCATTATTGGCGGAAAAAGATGTGACAGGGAAGCGTATTCTGCTGATTCGCGGAGACAGAGGACGTGATATTTTGCTCAAGGAATTACGTCGGTTGGGAGCGTTCGTGGAACAGATTTCCACCTACCGCAGCGTTGATGTGAAAGCCGCTTCGCCGGAAATTGCAAGTTTACTTCAATCTGGTAAAATGGATTGGATTACCGTCACCAGCTCCGCGATTGCGAAGGCGCTTGTCCGAATGTTCGGCGGCGAGCTTCGCAAGGCGAAATTGGTCAGTATCAGTCCGATCACGTCGCAAACGCTGGCGGAATGCGGTTTTCCGCCGACAGTCGAAGCGTCCCAAGCAACGATGGAAGCGATTGTGAATGTCGTGTCAAGTTATGAGAATCTTGTTTAGACCAATAACCTATGCGTACTATTTTTTCTGTCATTGTAACTGTTATTACGTCCGTGATTGTCGGAATTGTCGGCGGGCATTTGGCGGGCATTTATTTTGCTCAAGAACATCCGTATTCGCCGGAACAGGAAAAAGCAGCTCTAGCGGCGAAAAATCATGAGGCGGACGAGTCGCAAGAAACGGCAACGCCGACAACCGTTCCCGATGCGGAAACGGCAACGCCGTCCGGCACGAGGACTTCTAAACCTGTTCCGCAAGCGGTTCTGGACGAAGAAGAATTTAATTTCGGCGTGTTTGAAAAAGAGCAAAAAGGAGAACACCGCTTCGTCGTTCACAACAAAGGAAACGCGAATCTCACGCTGACGATGCTGAACAAATCGTGTTCCTGTACCAACGTGGATATTTCGCAAACCAGCGTCGCGCCGGGCAAAGACGCCAGAATTACCTTGAGCTGGAAGCCGAATACAACAGGCGGCGGAAGTTATACGCAGGGAGCGTCGATTAAAACGAACGACCCGAACCGCCCGCAATTTATTTTGCGCGTTTACGGCGTTTATTCCGCGCCGGTTCTGGTCAGCCCGAATCCGTTGCCGCTCAATGCGTTTGCTTCGCAGGAAGTGTCGAATCAAACGCGAATTTATATGCTTGAGCCGCAACCGGTGAACATCAGAGAACTCCTTTGCGAAGATGCGGAACATTTCGCCGCGTCTTTTGAAAAATCGTCGCTGACCGACGAGGAAAAGAAAAATAACATGCTTGATTCGGCGCAATCGGTTTATGATTTGAAAGTCACCTTAAAACCGGGTTTGCCGTTCGGACCTTATCAAACTCAAATCCGTATTCTTTCCGACTCGAAATTAGAGCCGGAGTTGACTTTGACAGTGAAAGGTCAAGTGTTCGGCAGTACGTCGATTATCAGCGCCGATTACAACCCGCGAACCGGCGTGTTTTATCTCGGCAAGACCGAACATGGGACGCCATTAAAAAAAACGCTGATGATTCGCTTTACGCAAACAGAAGGCGAAACGCCGGAATTTAAGGCGGAAATTCAACCGGAATGGTTACGCGCGGAACTTGGCGAGGTTCGCGGCAACATCGGCGACAATCGGATTCTTCCGGTTACGATAACGATTCCCGAAGACGCCGTTCTCGGCTCTTCGACAGCGGCGGACTCGGAAAATATGGCGGAAATTGTCATCACGTCCTCGAATAAAGAAATGTCAACGATTCGTATTCCTCTGGAATACAGCGTTGCAGAAAAGAAAAACTGACAAAACTTTCCGCAATCGGCTTTGGGGTTTTGAGTTGCTCTTTCGGACGCTAATACAGCAAACAATTATCAATCAGCCGCGTCTTTCCGAAGCGTACCGCCAATAAGACAACGGCACGCGGTGTTGGATTTTCCGGGACAAGAAGACGCATTCCCCGCTGCTGCGACAGCAGGTTTTGAGGCATACTCGGAATCACAGAAATTTCTTCGAGCGTCAACGGATCGGCGATTGCAATGTAATCAATTTCCGCCAGCGGAGAGGTTTCGAGAACGGCTTGAATGTTCTTCCGCATTTCTTTCGCATCGGCAACGCCCGCGTTCCGCATGTTTTGCGCAACTTTCAGCGATTGCGGAATCGCCGCCGCCTGTTTCCGTTCCTCCAAAGAAAGATAACGGTTACGGCTGCTCATCGCGAGACCGTCCGGTTCGCGGACAGTCGGGCACGCGACAATTTCCACCGGCAAATTCAAATCCGCCGCCATCTTCCGCACAACGCAAAATTGCTGATAATCTTTTTGTCCGAAAAACGCGGCGTCCGGCGAGGCGATATTCATCAGTTTCAATACGATTGTCGCGACTCCGCGAAAGTGCGCGGGACGAGTTTTTCCTTCGAAACGTTTCGACAACTCGCCCGTTTCCACATACGTATCATAACCGGCGAGATAGATCTCTTTTTCCGTCGGCATAAAGACAATATCCACATTCATCGGCTTGAGCAGCTCCCAATCTTGTTCGGGAGTTCGCGGATATTTTTGAAGATCTTCCGTAGGAGCAAATTGAACGGGATTCACAAAAACCGTAACGACAACAAAATCACACTCCGCTTTCGCCCGCCGGATAAGCTCCAAATGTCCTTTGTGCAACGCCCCCATTGTCGGCACGACGCCGATACGTTTTCCGCATTTTTTTTGAGCAAGCGTTTCTTCCTGCACAATCGCCGGGTCGCCGATGATCCGCCGCTCCGTCATTGTTCTATTCCTCGCACTTTGAAATTCGGTTTTCGTTTTAAGAAGGGACGTTAAAGACAAAAGAGACGTGAGGGAAATGAAGAGTTTGCAGTAAACAGTTTGTGGAGGGCTGAAGCTGAAAACTGTCTCCTGCAAACTATCGACCAAGCGTTTAAATCACCTCGAACGCGCTTTCCTCCTGTTGGGAATCGCTGGATTTTGTTTCGCCCGCTTCTTTTTCGTTCGATTCTTTTTCGTCTGCGTCCGTTTGCGGAAGAGCCGCTAACGGGTCAGACTCGTTTTCGTTTAATTGTTCCCGCCACGGCTTTTTCTCTTGGTAACTTGCTTTTTCTTTTTCAAGATGTTCTTTTTGATCGTATTCCGTCGCTTCCGAGACTTCCAGCGCTTTGACAATCCATTTTTGAGCGTTTTCAAAGTCGCCGATTTCCGCGTATGCCGACGCAAGCGTACTCAAAATATGCGGCTTCTTATAATACGTCAGCTCGCTGGACTTCAACGCATATTCCAAAGCGACTTTGCCGTCTCGTAGCGAATCATCGGGAGAGGTTGCAAGCACCCACGCGAGATTGTTGTAAGTTCCTTCGTCGTCATCGCCGTCCTCCAGCAGTTTTTTGTAAATGGCGATTGCTTCTTTATGCCGCCCCAGTCCGAGCAGAATGTCGCCGCGAAAACGTTTGATGTTGTTATTGTCCGGTTGTTCTTCAAGCATTCCGTCAAGGATTTCCAGCGCTTTCGTATTCGCTTTCGCCGACGTGTAAACTTGCACGAACATCAAACGGTAACGCGGATCATTTTGTTTCTTTTTCGGAAGTTTATTCAAAACCGTCAGCGCATCGGCGAATTTGTCTTGCTCGCAGAGAATCGCAATCTTCGCCGAAACGACCATCGCTTCCAAATCCGCAATATCTCCCGCTAATCGCAACGCCGCGTCCACATCCCGCAACGCCGATTCATAATCTTTTTGCGCCGCGAATAATTTACTCCGTTGCAAAAGAATCAACGGATTTCCCGGCTCCTTCGACCGCAAGGAATCTAGAATTTTCTGGGCGTCTTCGTATTTTTTCAGAAGTTGCAACGCTTCCGCTTTTTGCATAAGCGGCACAAGACTTCGCGGCTGGAGTTCCGTAAGCTTGTCATAAATTTTGATCGCTTCGTCAATTTTCTCTTGCTGCACCAAAATTGCCGCGCTAAATTCCAACGCCTGAACGTTATCGGAATCAAGTTCCAACGCTTTACGAAAAATATCCAACGACTCTTCCTGTTGATTGTTTGCCGCATACACGACGCCAAGCATCACGAAAATCGGCAAATTTTCCGGCAAAATCTGATTCGCCTCTTTCAGTAATTCGATTTTCTTCTTGACGTCTTCCGACAGATCCGCTTTCACCACGAGCGCTTGAGCATGAATTTCCGCGTTGCCATTACTTAATTCAATCGTTTTATCGGCATATTTTGCGGACAATTCGCGGTCGCCTTCCGGCAAAACGTTCAGCCGCGAAATATACAGATAAACCATCGGCTCTTCAGGAAGATATTTACTTGCGTTTTCAAAATCCGCCACGGCAAGCTTTCTGTACTCTTTCCATCCCGGCGGCAAAGGGCGAACTTCCAACACAAGATCGGAAATCATCATTCCGCGCTGGAGTTGTGTCGCGGATAATAATTGGTTGCAAAAATCAAGATTGTCTTTCGACAGTCCATCCTCTTTAGCTTTTTCGCATAAACGGATGACGCTGTTCAAGTCTCTCAAAACTTCGGCGGTCATTTTTATTTCGGTCGCTTGATTAAGAGCTTCGAGACCTTTGTTTTCGTCTTCCGCTTTTTCTTTCGGTTGTTTTTCTTTTGCCGGAGGATCAGTCGGCTGTTCCGGTTTTTCTTCCGCCGCTACCGATTCCGCTTGCTGCAAATCCGTATTATTTTGTGCTTTAAGTTCCGAATTGACAATCAGTAGCGTTAAAGTAAACGCACCGGCTAATGTCAACGCTAAACGTGCATATTTCTTCAATATTGTCATCTTTTCTCCCTCTATTTGAGTTTGGCTTACAAGTTTTCTACTTGATGTTAAAAGTTACCGTCCCATCAGTTGTGTTGCGGAAAAAATATCATACTTATTTTTTCGTCAAAACTGATAATTTTATGACAAATTACCATAATTCGCTGAAAGAATCAAGGGCAGCTTGCATTAAAATAAAAATTTTACGAGAGTTTTGAATTTTCAAGAAGAAAATACGGCTGGAAAATCTAGTTTTTATTGTCGCAAATACGCGAAATTCTGACAAAAAAAAACGGATGGCGCAATCACCATCCGTTTTGAAAAAGAACAAGAGATTCTTTTTTATCTGTAACTGTTATTGATCCGTCCGACAGCAATCGGATTGACTGCCTGATTGGTTACGGTCGTTGCCGTAGGTTGTTGATAACGGTTATCCGCCGGAGCTGCCGTTGCAAAAACCGCGTTGTTGTTCGTGTTATTCGTCTGATAATTGACGGAACGGACGGGCTGCGAAACTCCGCCGACTACGGGTTGCGAAGCGGCAACAGTTCCCATTGCCGTTTCATACATGTACGGCGAATTATATTGCGAATTGATACTGTATTGCGGATTCGCGTTGTTTTGCGAATTGCTGTGATACGTGGTTGACGGTTCGGTGTAAATCACTTCGCCGTTGCCGGTTTCCAAAGTCGGTTGCGGCACCGAGTAATTTGTTTGCGGTTGCGGATTTTGGAATTGTCGCAAAACTCCCCGACTAATCACTTCCGGTCGCGTGTAGCCGTAGTTAATATAGTGTCCCGCGTCTCGCTGGCGTGCCAATTTGACTGCGTCGAAGTGCGCTTTTCCGGGCCACGGACCTTCCGCAAGCGCCACGTTATCGTATTCAAGCAGCGAACCTTTCAAGTAATGCAGCCGTGTAATTGATGTGTTGTAGTTGACTAACGCATCGAAATAGGCACTTTCGGCTTCCGCTAACCGCCGCTGCGCATCAAGCACTTGGTCAAGCGTCGTGTTGCCCACCTGAAACGATTCGTCTGTCGATGTGACTTCCGCTTCGGCAGCGGTTCGGCGATTGAAATTGCCTTCCGCAAGACTGTAATAACGATCCATATCCCGCAAGCTATCAGCAAGGTTATGGCTTAATTCCAATTCTTGTTCCTGCAACAACGCACGGTATTTGGCAAGATTAAGTTCCGCATTTCGGACGGCAGCATGTTCTTTCCTCCAACCAAACGGTGCATTCAACGTCAATTGCATGTTCCATCCTGCGTAATCTCCTTCGGTCAACGAGCGGTACGCGCTAGTGGAATTGTCGGCGTGATTCATTAAATCATGTCCCATTCCGTTGAATCGGTACGACGCTCCAAAATCCAACTGCGGCAAGAGGAAATTTCTCGACGCTTGTAATTCAAGTTCGCGTTGCTTCACGTCCCATTTTAATTTACGAAGTTCGGGAGCGCGGGCGAGACCTTCGGCGAGGACTTCGTTCCAATCAAATCGGATCTTCGCAACCGATGGTTCATCAGCCGGTTTAATTAAACGTCCGTCAGCCGTCGCGATTCCCATTGCATAACGGAGCGTCGCCTCCGTTTTATAAATGTTGCTCAGCGCGTTTTGCGTAGTCGTGTAAAACTGATAAAACTGCTGACGCGACTGAGCTTCCGCCTGACTTGTTCCGCGACGGTCGCCGGCAAGATAGAAGGAGTAAACTTTTCGCCACGTTTCATGCGACGCACGCAAACCGGATTTGACCGTTTCGTAATAACGATAAGCGTAATACAAACTCCAGTAAGCGTTTTCCGTGTCATAAACTAATTTGCGAACGCCCATCTCGAAATCGACAAGCGATTTTTCCGATGAGATTCGCGCAATCAGCACGCCGTTATAATAACCGGGGATGGCGCCGGGACCGGCAATTCGGTTATACGCGACGCCGCGTCCGCGTAACAACGCTTGTGTGAAACCGGCTTCGGTGTAAGTTGACCAGTTACTTCCCCACTCTCGTGAAGCGGTGGCGTTACTCCAATCGTAAGCGTTATTGTTCCGCACATAAAACGTTGTACCCGTAGCGGCGTATTTTGAAATGGTCGCTTGGAACGTTCCCTGATCCGATTGCGAAACAGTGGGACGAAATGCTAGTACTGAATTAGCAGTGTTTTGCTGTTCATCGGCTTTTGTCCAACCGGCAGACGCGTTCAATTGACCGTCAAACGCGGACAGCGCGGCTTCAACACCGTAACGCGGATCCGTTTCGACTAATGCGGGATCGTAAATCGTGCCGACGCTGTAAGGATTACTTAATAAAGCGCTTGGGGTACCCATTGCGCCAGTCGCTCCAAAGGAAACGCCGCCCAAATTACGAAGGACTTTCCCATTTTCGAGAGCGATTCGCACTGTCTCCTGAAGCGACAAATTCCAGTATTCCCGCGGCGTTCCATTGTCGATTGTCAACGGAGCTTCAGCACTGGTCACTTCGGGAATTGACTCAACATACGTGTCGGGAATTTCCGGTCTCATCGCGTCGCCGATGTAATGCCCTTCCATATTCCCTCTTTCAAACAGGTACACCGGTTGTTGCGCACGGCACCCGAATACCAAAACGGTAACCATTCCCAAGAACAACGGAATCCATTTTTTCCAACTCATCAGACATCCATTCCTGTTAATTAAAAGATAAGTTTGGCAGACCGGCATAACGGTCATCCTCTCACCTCGTGTTGTCATTTCAAGCAGTTTTTTGCCCGGAAATGCGTGATTGTTTCTTGCTTCCACTATCAAAAACTCTCGGTCGCACGCTCCCAGCGTCCCTTGAGTCTCGAACTTTTCGACATCGTCAAGATTCCAGCACGATTCGTTTAACGTATCGTCCAAAACTTTGATAAAAGTGAAAAAAACACTTAAAAAGGAAACATTTTCGCCAAAAAAATTGTTAAAGTTTTCCTGTCTTATCGCGTATTTTTCCTATTTTATTGTAATTTAGGTGAAATCCCTTGTAAGAAATCGAAAACAATTTGCGAAAGGAAATTTCTACCATCCTTTCACCAGCTTTTTTCGGCAAAACATGAGGATTGGAAACATACAGAAGAATATGCTTTTCACAAAAAAATGAAATCACGGTTCGGTTGCGACTGTTTCGCCGAAAAC
>JAIRYX010000185.1 GCA_031267635.1 Planctomycetaceae bacterium | reverse complement strand
GAATTGTCCCGGTAATCCTTACGATGGTCAGACGCTTGCGAAGACGATAGCCGGCGGCGAGAAAATGACGGGCGTTCCGATACGCGAAATATCCGCCGACACCCATTATGCCAAAAGCGACTACAAAGGCGAGGCGAAGATATTGATTCACGGAACGAGCAATGCGGGACTTCGCGGTTGTGAAAAACGCCGCAAGAAACGTCGAAGCAGTATTGAGCCGATCATCGGACACTTAAAAAGCGGTCATCGATTATGCCGCAACTTTTTGCGTGGCGTGACGGGCGATATCTTGAACGCGATTGGTGCTGCGGCAGGATTCAACATGAAGAAAATTCTACACAAGCTCTAGCGACATTCTTCTTCTCCTTTACGTGACTTTCACGACTCCGAGAACGGATTCAGAAAATAACGGACACCTCTCTTGCCCGTTCCTTGTTCGGCTGCGCACCTGTCATCCAAGAAACGGCGAACCGCCCGGTTCCACGCTGATTTTTTCGTATTCGCCTTGCTATACCGCTTGGCTTGCGAACCAAATGAACTTGTGACTGATAAGATCGCGACGATGAAATTTTCACTGAAACTTTTTCAGGGACGACTAGATATTCAGTCGTTCAAACCAAATAAATCCGCACTTGGCAACTGTTAAAGTTATCCGAAAGACTTTATTATTGCAACCCTTATTTATCAAGTTTCCCTTAGTAGCCAACAAAGCCCCCAAATAGCGCCCTTATGCCCTTATTTTTTAGATCATGAATTTTTATCAAAACAATGGAACGAAAAATAAGGGCGCATATTGGCGGTACAATTCGGGCTACTAAAGGAATTTTATAAATAAGGGCTGCAATGGTAATATTTTCCGGTAAAATTGACTAGAGTTACCCAGTGGCCGTGCGGATTTGTTGGGTTTTATCAACTGAATAGTTACAAAATTTATATTTACACGCAGTCTTTATTTTACGCCAATCCTTACTGTTTTTCCAACGTCAATCGTTTTTTCATTCTTGGCTGAAGTAATTTCAATTTCTTCCGGTGTTGTGTTAGCGGACGAGTATTTGAGATCAACCAAATTGAATTCCAGGGCTTCTTTATTCGCTTGTTCAAGAGCTTTTACATGTCCGGTGGGATCCGTGTTTGGATCGGGAATGGTGATTTTGCTCTGTGTGATTTCTCGTTTTGACACTGTAACTTTATATTTTCCGGTGGCTGTGCCGGGATATTGTCCTTGTGTTAAAAGGGTAGCGTTTCCTTGTGTGTCGGTTTTTGCACTGGCGTACCATGCGCTTCCGTCAACAGGCATTATCGTTACAGAAGCGTCACTCAATTCTTGACCGTCTTGAATGATCTTGATTGTCGTTGGATAAAGTTTCGGCAAGTCCGACGGCAATGTACAACCGCAACCGGAAAAAGCGGGAATCAAAATCACCGCATTCCAAAACGCCAATGTTGTTATGTTAAGTTTCATTATCGTTACTCCAAAAACTAAAGGTTAAAGTTATACTCATCACACCATAAAATTCGTTTTTTGTTTTTTCAGACAGAATTGACAAGATAACAAGATTTTATTATATCCTGACAATCTTGTTATCAATGTCTAAAAAGGACGAATTAAAAAGTGCAATGAGTCTATACACATTAGAGAACTTCTAATAACCTACCTTTAGCTAGAGACATCGTTACATGCGCCTTTAGTAGTACAAATCGGTTCAATAACTTTCCTTTATGTTTTGTCCTTGCAAATAATAAAGGCACAGGTAGTAAACTTTCACTGCTACTAAAGACGCACCGCACTAACATCACTCACAAATTGAAGTTTTTGGAAATTCCCATTAAATTTCGATTTTAATTTCCGACAAGACAACAGAAATCTTATGACGAAAAATTTTTCAATCATTTCGATTTCTGTTATCTTTGTCTTCTTATCAAAATCACGTTTCAAAAATTACGGCATCGCAACGGCTTCGTTGCCATTGAGCGAACCCAATGCGCCCCAAATACCAAATTCACTTCTGCCGCCGGTTACTTGTTGCGGTACGGTGATTCCGGTTGTGATGCAATTAATTGCGTCAGTCATAAATTGTCCCGAACCGTCAAAAAAGGCAACATTAACTCCGCCGGTATGGCTACTAGAAGCGGTATAAGTTCCATACGTTGTGTAGTTCCCGCTTGAGCAATTTGCTGTATTAGGAGGTAATACAGTACAAAATGCTACTTGCTGATCCACTCCACGATAAGCAAGAGAGCCACGCTGGGTATCGTAAGTATTTGCGCCGCCCAAGAACACACCGTTATAAGTTGATTTTAAAAAACGTTTATTCGCCGGATCAATGTAATCAAGACATTGACGCGGATTCGTTGTTAAACTGGCGCCTACGTTATTCATTGAACAACCTCCGGCATCACGGTTGAAACCATTCGCCACTCTGGTCTCACTGGCGGCAATTGTATTACTTGTTCCATCTGCTATAGCGGATATATTCTTGCCTGTTAAGCTAACAAAAGCAGAGCGTTCACCAACCCCGGTTGTGGTCAATGTTGCAATAGTATCCCCCAGAGCAAAAACAATACTTGTTTTTGCTACATTCCATTGTGTGTTTTCCGTTTTTGAGTTGTTATCTGACGGACAACATAGTATTGGGATTACTCCTCTAGTTGGTGGCTGGGCGGTAAACGGGTACCAAGCAGCATTGCTCGTCAAGACAAAAGAGACAATCCCTTCATAACGTGCCTGCTGTTCGATGTAGGGGAGCAGAAACGTATTTGCAGACCATTCATTACAGGAATACTCTGCACCTGCAGCTGTTTTATGTTTGAGCACGCTGTTTTTTGCGGGAAACGCATCATGGGTAATGTGATGGTTGTGCAAAGCAAGCGAATACTGTTTCAAGTTGTTAAGGCATTGCATTCTCCTTGCCGCTTCGCGTGCAGCTTGAACTGCCGGCAAGAGTAATGCAATCAAGATTCCAATGATCGCAATCACCACGAGAAGTTCGACCAGCGTAAATGCTCGACGAACAGAAAATTGTTTTCCAAATCGGGCAGAAATGCTCGCAATAACACGGGCAAAAAAGAGGGAAATCGCACGTAAAATATGGTATATAAACCATTTTACGTACCCCCCCCCCCTGGTATATTTTGACACACTTCGCAAAACTTAAACGCTTTGTTCAATTTTTTCATCGCTGAACCTCCTTACATCTCAAGTTTTTGGAAAATTTGAAAGGCAAAAATCACTGTGATTTTGCCTAACAGTTAATTTGATTGATTATTATCATACACCAAAATTTGAAATCTTCAAAGAGGAATGTGGGGTATTTTGAAATTTTCTTGAAAATCTTTAAAATATTTTTTTGTCGCGAATACAACGAAATTTCTGCTTATTTCGGATTTTGGGGGTTTTGTTGGCTACTAATGGGATTTTATAAATAAGGGCGGCAATAGTAATATTTTCGGTAAAATCAACTGCAACTACTACAAAGTCACGCAATTTCACTTGACATTTTTCATATCAAGAGAAATTGAGGAACTTCGTAAAGAGCTACAATAAAATTTATTTTTTTCTTGACAAAAAACAGATTATTGCGCAGAATAGAAAATAGTGTACTTGCTCTATTATCAATTATTCTTTTCGTTACCCTTTTCAAAATTATTATTGAATTGCTATTTTATTATAGAACAAATCAAATGTCCGAGATGCGTTTTGGATTGTCTTGTTGTTTTTGTTTCAAAATTTAACTTACAACAGCGGTTTCAAACGGCGTTATCTGACAAAAATGTTACTTTTGAAATAAAAATATTATTTTTGACAAATATCTGTCAAATTGATTGCAAATCCCTTGTTTTGGAATAACATAGTATTGTTGTAAGAAAAATCAATTTTTCGGAGCAAAAATTTGCAATTTTGGTAAAATTCGCCGAAAATAAATATAATACTCAAAGACAAATTTAATCGTCAAACATCAACCATTTGGGAGCCGGAAAGATGGCAAAAAGTACCCCGGTTTGGGCAATTGACATCGGAAATACGTCGTTGAAAGCGCTTCAATGCCGAGTCGGTAGCGACCCCGGAACAATTGAAGCGTTGGCTTTCGATTATATCGAACATTCTAAAATTCTTTCGCAGCCGGGAGCCGAAATCGCCGAAATTATCGCGGAATCGTTGACGACTTTCGTTTCACGGAACGATGTTTTCAAAAGTAAAGTGGCAATTTCCGTTTCCGGTCAAAATACGATTTCCCGATTTTTGAAACTTCCGCCGGTGGATAGAAAAAAACTTCCCGACATTATTCAGTTGGAAGCAAAACAATGGTTACCCTTTGCGCTGGAAGACGTCGTTTGGGATTACCAACCGCTTGTTGGCGGAAGTATGCAAGGAAACACGCTTGTTGATTCGGAAATCGGAATGTTCGCTATGAAACGGGAATTTGCCGCACGCGCATTGTTTCCGTTTGAAAAAGCGGGGATTCCTATTGATTGTATTCAAAGTGCGCCGCTTGCTCTTTATAATTTTGCCGCTTACGATCAATTCGATTTAACGCAAATTCAAGGCGGCGACGGCGGACAGAGTTTCAACAATTATACGGTGGTTCTCTGTCTCGGCACGGATTCCAGCGACGTTGTTATTACAAACGGCGTGAAAATTTGGGTGCGAAATATTACTATCGGCGGTAATAATTTCACTAAAGCCATCACCAAAGGAATGAAACTTATGTTTTCAAACGCCGAGCATCTGAAACGGAATGTCGCCGCCAGTCAAGACCCGAAAGCGGTTTTCCAAGTGATGCGTCCGGTGTTTAATGAACTACTGACGGAAGTGAATCGTTCCGTTGAATTTTATTCCAGCTTGGATAGAAAAGCGAAATTCACAAAAATTCTTGCGCTCGGCAGTCCGACAAAACTTCCCGGTTTGTTACAGTTTTTACGTCAAAATCTTGGTTATGAAGTGGTACGATTGCCGCGATTTCAAAAACTGGTCGGCGACGATGTGATTGCCAATTCGACGTTTATGGAAAACGTCAGTACGTTTGGTATTTGTTATGGTTTGACGCTCCAAATGTTGAACGAATCTGCGATTGGCACGAATCTGATTCCCACGGAAGTGGTAACGCAACGGCTTATCAACAACAAAAAACCCTGGTTGCTTGCGGGAGCGGCGGCGTTGATGCTCGGCTTTATTGTGCCGTTTATGAGCGTAACCAGCGCGTATGCGCCGCTTCAAAATTCGGCGATGAAATCGGCGGAAAATCAAGCGAATAGCGCAGCCAGCACATCAAAAAATTTCATTGATCAGGAAACCCAAGCCACCTCGGAATTTGATGAAGTTGATAAAGTCGGTGCAACGTTGACCGGAAATATCGAAGGGCGTATTCGGTGGCCAGAATTTTTTTACGTATTAAATAAAGCGTTGCCGCAAAACAATCCGAATCGAGAAAATCCCGATCTACCGCTTGAATGGCAAGATCGTATTTACATTACGAATATTGACGTGCAAAAAGTTGAAGACCTCGGCGCGGAATGGTGGGAAATTGTGAAAACTCTCCCCGCAGGCGCTTATATTATTGATCCGTTGGAGGAACCGGCGGGAGAAGGCGGGGCGGCGAGCAGCGCTGCTTCAGATGATTCCGCAACAGATTCTTCCGCATCATCCATGGCAAGCAATACTGCTTCTTCGGGAGAAGGAGGAGTTTCCGGCGATAAAACGTCAACTGGTGTTGAGCGTGCTGTTGCACCGGAAGGAGCTGGTTATATTGTGCAAATGCCGATTTATCATTTTCACAACCCTGACCCAAGAATTGAACAGGAAAAATCAAAAAACGATCCCAAGTATGAAGCAAGAGAAGTCAATTTCTGGGATACTGGTGCGGAATATGTCCGCCAAACGTTGTTCAAAAATTTACGTTATAACGAAGTGGAACTTCCATCGTCGCTCTCTGAACAATCATTTTCGACCAACGCCCCGGTGAAAGTTGAAGCAGTGACGATGAAAGAATTTGGATTCAGTCATCCGGTTTTGTTAAAATACAATGTGCCGGAAGAAAAAACAATCGTCGATCCGAGCGTTTTGCAAAAAGAAATTCAAAAAGCCATCCTTCAACAAAGAACAAAATTCTTGAAAACGCAAGGGCAAACCGGCGGACGCGGCGGTTACGGCAGCGGACGCGGCGGAGCAGTGGGCGGCAACGGTATGAATATGGGCTATGCCGACGACGCTTTGAGTACGACATTGGGAGTCGGTGGAACTTCAGGGTACGGTGGCGGTGTGAATCCGTTAATTGCTCTTGCTCAAAATAATAGCGGCGGTGGAGCGTCAGGAAATATAATGGGTGGTGGCGGCGGAGCGCAGAGCGTTGTGAATACTCTCAAAACCCTTCCTCCCGATCAAAGATTAGATGTGCGGCGATTTGACGCAGTCATTCAGTTTGTTTGGATTCCGAAAACGCCGACAGAACGCGCTGAAGCTCGCAAGAAAGCGGAAGAAGAAAAAGCTGCGGCTACCGCGTCGGAAATGACCGAAGAAGCGCCGATCGAAGAACCCGAAACAACGTCAATCAATCCATCGGCAGAAACCATAACGCCGACTGAAATGGTAACAGAAATATCAAATGACGCAACGGAAGGAACAACCGCGCCAGCATCAGAGATATCGGAAAATCAGTAATCGGTCAGCGGTAATTGATTAGCGGCGTCTCGCGGTGAAAGCGACTGAAAACCGTGTTGTTACGATAGCATCAACTTATTTTATCTACGTTAAATTTTAAGGACATTGGAAGAGATTCATCATGGCAAAATCAAAACAAAACTTTTCCCTTGACGTCGTTAAGAAAAATCTGTTTTGGATATGCGTTCCTCTGGCGATTATTGCCATGTGGGTTTTGTTTATTCTTGCGAACAGCAGCGCAAAAGCAAACTATAATAAAAGACGGGACGAGTTGGAAACGCTCAAAAAATCGGTTGGCACAGTCAAAAGCAACCCATCTCATCCAAATCAAAATACCATTACGGATATTCAAAAGAACGTCAATGAGCTTCGCAAAAAAGTTTATGCGGCATGGGAGCGAATGTATAACGAACAAAAAGAATATTTTGTTTGGTCGCCTGAAATCGGAACTCAATTTGTCCGCGATGTTCAAACGATGAAACGTTTTGATTCGTTTCCGACGATTCAATATAATGAATGGTATAACACGTTTGTTGAACGTCAGCTCCCGGAATTTCTCGACATTGCCAAACGTCGCAAGGTGATGATCAAAAAATTTGACCTCAAAACCGGCAAGCCTGTCGAAGAAAACGGCGAGGAAGTTTTTGTTGACGTTGATCCGTTTGTTATTAACGCAAGACAAATGATGCGAGCCAATGCGAGGAAACTTTCTTCCGGCGGTATGGGCGGCGGTTCGGAAATGGGCGGCGGCATGGGAGGAACCGGCGGTAGCGGTAACACTTTCAACTGGACTGGCGGTATGACTGCGGCAAGTGGCGGCGATGGTATGGGGAGAGGCGTAAGCGGCATGGATAACAGTAGCGTTTCCGGTATGGCATCAACCGCCGGAATGAACGACGCGACTCAGCTTTTTGAATCGGCAAATCAAAAAGTTGAAGGAATTGTTGATTGGCCCAATCCTGAAATTTATGGAATTGTTACTTGGGTAGACACGACGCCGACATCCGCTCAAATTTGGATCGCTCAAGAAGATATTTGGGTTTACAACTCGCTGATTCACATTGTCCGCAATATTAATGATCGCGTGAAAGCAACGGGACCTCATAACGCGGCGATTAAACGTATTCAAAGTATGTTGATTGGCAAAGACGCTTCGCCAATTGTAAGTAATCCCAATATTCTTATGCCTCTTGGTCCATTAACCGGCGGCGGTATGGCAAGCGACATGATGAGCGACGGAATGTCTTCTTCCGGTTCTTCAACGAGTAGCGATAGCGGTATGATGAGTGATGGAATATCTGCCGCGCCGAAGACGGAAGAAGACATTCTCAAATATCTCAAGCGGAATCGTTATGTCGATTTGGAAATGAAACCGTTGGGAGAAGACGACGCTCCGCCGATGGCGGAAGTGAATATTATGCCGGTTTGTCTTGATTTGATTGTGGATCAACGCCGCGTTTCCGACATTCTTGTCGAATGTGCCAATAGTCCGATGCCGATTGACGTCAAACTTGTCCGTTACAGTCCGGGCATGGCGCAAACCGGCGTTTTGGGAATGGGAATGACGTTGTCGGAAGGAATGGATGGCGGAATGAGCGGCAGTACAAGTACAGGTAGCGGAATGAGCGGTAGCGGTAGTGGAATGGGTGGCGCACAAGGAGTCGGCGATATAAGCGCATTGGATAAATTTGAAGTCGGCGGAAAAATTGGACCTTATGGAGCCGATGCGGTAAACATTCAAATTATCGGCGTAATTTATGTTTACAACGAACCGGACAAAGAAAAACTTGCGACCGGCGCCAGCGCACAAAGTAGCGGAATTGAAGGCGGCGTAGGTGACGACACCTCGCCTGCCGAAGGAACAACGCCGACAACAACGCCTGCGGAAGAAACAACGCCGCCGGAAACGCCTGCGACCGAGCCCGACGTAAGCGGTACGGCGTAAGTATTCATGATATCTACTCATTGAAATTTTAACAAAATAAAAAATCATATTTTGAAGCAAGAGAGCAGCGGATATGAAAACGAATAAACCTGGAAAACACAATGTTTTGTTTTTGCATGTCGAAAAAATTATTTTCGGTGCGTTAGTGCTTGTAACGCTCTTTTATTGTTATACAGCCACATCGCTTCCGAGAATTTCTTGGTCGCCGAGCGATTTAACAAACGACGCAACGCAGGCAAACAATACGATTACAAACAGTACGAAACTCTTTTCCGATTTGGATAAGACGCTTCAACCGTATGACCTTCGCGCGGACGATATTCGGCACGGAATCCCTCATGATTTTTATTCTCTCCAAAGTAAGTGGGAACCGCCGGTTTTTTCCGAAAAAGTTCGGCGGGCGAATCCGGCTCTTTTTTCGCCGTCGCGTTTGATGGTAACGGCGGGAGTCGGCGGCGTCTTGTGGAATGAAGACCCAACCATATTTAACGGCGGCGCAACGACGATGACAAGCGATAGGAGCGGATTCGGCGGCGGCGCGACAATGGGCGGAACGGGAATGTCTGCTGGAAGCGGTTCAAGCGTCGAAGTCAAACGCTGGGTAATGGTCACTGGTTTAATTCCTTACAAACAACAATTAGAAGAATATATCAACAAGTATTCCAATGCCATGTACTCCACATTGGACGATATGCCGACTTACATTTATTTTGAAATTCATCGCAGCGAAATCGGAGACAATAACGCAAATGGTCAACCGAATTGGAAAAAAATTGACGTCAGAACGCAATACTTCAATAATCAGCGTCATTGGGCAGGTTATGGTCTTGATCCGGTGGACATTCAATACACGCTTCCGCCGTATGATTCAAGCCGCTTTCCTGCGATGGCAAGTCCTCTTCCGCCGTTGAGTAATCGCATTTTCGGTCGTGAAGCGGCTTATCCGCCGTACATTCCTGTTATGGCGGATTCATTGCAGGGTAACATGATTGAAAATATGAAGATGCAATGGCAAATACTAAAAGACCAAAAGCCGATAGAAGAAAAAGAACTTTTTGACGTCAGTAGTTTTTCTCCAAGACAAGGCATGGGCGGCGGTTCAGACATAAACGGCTCAGCGGGTGGTACGGCGGGGCTAAGCGGAATGTTAGGTGCAGGCGGCAGTGCAATGGGCGGTGAAGTCAGCGGAATGGGGAGTAGAACAGGTACGGGCGGTTACGGCGGCGGTATGGGAGGAATGAGCGGCGACGTCTCCGGCGGAGGAATGAATCCCGGTACAGCGTGGTATATTGGTGCAGGAAGAGAACGTCCTTCGGTTTATCAGCAAGTTACTTATTGTCTGTTCCGATATTTCGATTTCGACGTTGAGCCGAATAAATCGTATCAATACAAAGTCCGATTGGCTGTTAAAAATCCTAATCTTTTCATGGCGGATAAATATTTAGACGAAACAGCGGAAAAGACGAAAAGAGTCCCGGTTTTCTGGACTGAATTTTCGGAACCATCCGGTCCCGTAACCGCGCTTGCAACGTCGCGTGTTTTGGTGCAGGACGTTGATCTTATCAATCCGCGTAACAATGAAACATCCGCTACGATTACATCCATTGCATTTGATGAAACGGAAAAAACAGATTACATTTTGAAAGATCAAAAAATAACACTCGGAACCGTTTTGAATTTTCTCAAAAAGTCGAGTTCCAAAGCTCCCGACACAACAACGCAAAATGGTATGAGCGGCATGAACAGCGGAGGTTCTGATTACGGTTCGACAGCAACCGCAATGAGTACTGGAACGGGAACAGCAGCAAAGCCCAAAGCGTCAACCAAAACGTTGGATCATCTTTCCGGCGAATGCGTACTGGATATTATCGGTAAGCGGCGACTCGCCGGAACGAATCAAGAACATGTTTCATCTGGTCAAATTATGCTTATGGGCTTTGACGGAACTGTAAAACTCCAATCGGCAAAAATCGACAAACAAGAAATTGATCGATACGAAAAGAAACAGACAACAGGAACAGATATGACGGCAATGTAAAATGTTAGAACACTGAAAAAAATAACGTAACTAGTCAGTTGTCTAAACCCAATAAACCCACGCTGGGCAACTGTAGAGTTACCCGAAAGATTTTATCATTGCAGCTCTTATTTATCAACTTTCCCTTAGTAGCCAACAAAACCCCCCAAACATGCTCTTATTTTTTAGATCATGGATTTTTATCAAAAAGAATAATACATTCCACGGTAAGAAATTGCCATTTTATTCGTTGCGGAACTCCTAATTATTCATGGAGTTTATAGGCAAAATAAAAGTGCAATTGCTCGCCGTGAGGCGTATAAACGAAAAATAAGGGAATGAAGGACACGCATATTGGTACAATTTGAACTACTAATGGCATTTTCTAAATAAGGGCGGCAATAACAATATTTTTCGATAACACTGACAGTAACAATGCAGTGACCCGGTACGGATTTGTTGAGGTTGATCGACTGAAGAGTGTTACAGAATAACATTGACAATAATTTTAAGCTCCCTCAAAAAGATAGGAAAGAATCAGAATTTTTAAATAAGAAAAGTTGAAATTTTTGAAAGTTCTGGTATAATAAGAAACAATTTGATTTATTTTATTGTAACTATTCAGTTGTCCCCAATAAATCCGCACTGGGCAACTGTAGAGAAATTCCAAAACCATCCCCAAAATATTCGTAAGTCTTTATTTTTCAACGGTAGAATTTGTTGAAAATGAGGTTTTTAGAAGCTCTCTGTAAAGTTACCCGAAAGATTTTACTATTGCACCCTTATTTATTAAGTTTCCCTTAGTAGTCCACAAAGCCCCCAAATGTGCGTGCCCTTATGCCCTTATTTATTAGAGGATGGAATGTTACCCCCAAAACGTGAATGAAAAATCAGGGAGTAAGGACGCAATAATGGTGTAATTTGGGCGACTAATGGGATTTTATAAAGAAGGGCGGCAATAGGTGATATTCCCGGTAAAATTAACAATAACTACCCAGTTGCCCGGTACGGATTTATTTGGTTGAGTAACCAAATAGTTACATTTTATTTTTTTTGAAACTTTAATCGACTTTGATTTTTAATAATGACTTCATTACTTTTGGAAACATCGTTATTTGCCGCAATTCCGAATTGGATTCGGGCGGTGACTCTTGTTGATTTTGTCGAAATTGGCTTGTTTGCCGTTTTTGGCGTTTTGGTATTACTTTTGCGATTTTTTGTGCCGAAAATCGGTGCGATTGCGTGGGTTACGTTTAAAGAAGCGATTTATCAACCGCTTTTTTTAATTCTTGTACTTATCGGGCTGTTTGCGCTGTTCATGTTTCTGTACATTCCGTATCATACACTCGGTGAAGATATTAAATTAGTTATCACGCAAGGTCTTACGTTGATTAAACTTATGGCGGTTTTTCTTGCGGTTTGGACAGCCAGTTTTTCCGTTGCGGAAGAACTCGAAGGTCGAACGGCGTTGATGATTCTTGCGAAACCGGTAAGTCGGCGACAGTTTGTGTTCGGAAAATATGTTGGTGTGGTTCTTGCTGTAACATTGATTTTTCTGATTCTTGGTTTTTTCTTTTTGAATACCATTTCTTATAAAGTCGTGTTTGACGCCCGTGAAAGCGCAAAAGATATTCCGTCGGTGTGGGATTGCACACGTGAAGTGATTAAAACGATTCCTAGCTTCACGTTATCCTTTTTTGAAACATTAATTCTTGCCGCAATTGCCATTGCCGTTTCAACTCGCTTTTCGTTGTTGCCAAACCTGACAGTTTGCCTTGCGATTTATGTGATTGGGCATCTCGCGCCAATGATTGTACAATCTTCGGTGGGACAAATCGCGTTGGTAGCGTTTGTGGCTGACCTTGCGTGTGCGGTGTTGCCGGTGTTGGAGCATTTCAACATGGAAACCAACGTGGCAATGGATCAACCGCCGACATGGTGGTACGTTTTCTGCACCGCAATTTACGCCGTAATGTATTGCGGATTGGCATTGACACTCGGACTTTTTCTGTTTGAAGACCGCGATTTAGGATAAACATAAAGCGATTCAGCCGCTCCAAACCAAATAAATCTATACTGGGCAACTGGATAGTCACCGTCAATTTTACCGGAAAATATTATTATTGCCGCCCTATTTATCAAATTTCCTTAGTAGCCCGAATTGTACCAATATGCGTCTTTATTCTCTATTTTTCGTGTAATTTTTTTGATAAAAATCCATCATCTAAACAATAAAGGCGAGTTTGGGGGCTTGTTTTGTTGGCTACTAATGAAAACTTGATAAATAAGAGTCGCAATGGTAAAGTCTTTTGCGTAACCATTGGTCATCTCAATTATCTTGACCTTAAAAACGCAAATTTAGAATATTCTATTAGACCTTTTCTCTAACCCTATCAATAAACCGAACACTATTCAAAAAACAGTTATTTTGTATTCACCTGTTTTGCCTAAATAACCTGATGTGAAGTTAGAGAAAAGGTCTATTTTACCGTATATAAGGAGAGGGCGTTGTCGTTGTGCGCATGAGCAGCGATTCATGCGGAATTCGAATTTTTGCCTTCGACGCTGACGTTGATTCCAATTGTTTTTCCGGTTCTGTATCAGAACGTAACGACGAGAACACTCTATCGACATCGGGAGTTTGTTCTTTTTTCTTGGCAAAAGACGGAGTTTTAGGCAACATGTCATTTGTCTGTGAAGCTAACGTCGGTATCGGAGCTAATAGCTCTGAATCGCTTAAAGAAATATCCGGCAAAGACCAATCCGTTTCTTTCTGATCATTGTGACGAAAAGCATAAGAATTTTCGTAGGAAAAATGATAAGTCATCCACAAACGCGGACGTTGCTGGAAACCTGACGGTGTGACCAGCGTACCGTCGGAAGAACGATAATATTCCCAAAAATCAGGAGCGGGCGTTACAATTTCACGCTGAATTGTCTGGTAATATTGCGGACTACGCGAAGAATAATATTGTTGAGCAAAAACATTTTGTCTTTCCACAACTAGACCGCTCAAAAGAACTCCGGCAGCAGAACCGCGAAGTAATGCCAGTCCAAGCTTTTGAAAAAAAACACGTCTTATCGAATCCCATTGCATCACATACCTCACAAATGAATTTCTATAAATAGTTATTTTTCAAGAATCGTTTTCTTTGAATGCACAAATTATTACGAATAATCTAAAATTTACAATAAAATTTCATTCATAAATATTCATGGCGAACAAAAATTTTAATAACTCATTAAAATTAACTATTTTATGATTGTCAATCAAATCAAATTTTGTTTACAGATTTGTATAAACAAAATCGGTATATGAAAAAGAAATCTTCCCTATGACTGCTTCATTGCTTATTCTAGCCGATTTACGCAGTAGGCAGCATTTAAGTAAATTGACTCATGTGCAGATTATCGGGCATGTAAAATAGAAACGCTTGGAAAAAGCGGTACTTGTGTTACAACCAGAGGGTATAAAAAACGCTTTTTGCATGTTTTCAGAATGTGAGTCCTCTGTCCACCATTTGGAGGAAAAAGGTTAACCCGAAGTTCCAGTGTCTATTTTCACTAACTCTTTGTTCCAGTTCAAGTTATGAAAATATTGATTGTTTTGTACTGGCTACGATGTGATTATTTAGGTACTTTGGGTATGGTGATGGCTTGGATTTCGTTTAGTAAAGTCTCCTGAAATTTTGTTGGGAGAGTGATCTTGTCGAAGGTTATATTACCCTCACTTGCCATTCGGCAATCGTTCTTGCAAATATACCTCACAACTCCAATATCTCAAGCTTTTTGAAGTTTTGAAAATTGGGAGTCATAAGCGATTCGAGTTCAATTTTGTAGTCGTTTTCAACGCGACCGAGACAGTCGTTAATTCCGT
>JAIRYX010000177.1 GCA_031267635.1 Planctomycetaceae bacterium | reverse complement strand
GCGAATACAACACCGCTTAAAAAAACAAAAAATAGAATCAATCGAATAAACCACCACATTAGTTTAACCCCTACTAAGAGTTTGTTTTTGTCTAAAATCAGCGACAAATATAACAAAACATTAAAAATCTAGGTTAAACAAAAACAATTAAAAATGCCGATAAGTCAAGAAATACCAAACAATAAAACACAAATCCACTGATCGGTGAACTTGTGTTTGGAAAAACCGGATACAACCCTCAATCATGGAATATTGCGATGTCTTTTGACGGTGAACACCTTACAATGCCTCATGTTGTAAATATCCGAGCAGTGCATTACGAATCAAACAGGGAATTTATCGAAAAGGTAAAAGCCACTACCGATCTCGGAAAACGTAAACTAACAAAATATTCACGGGACACGATTGTTAAGTTTATACGAACTGATGTAACTGTTAATTATGTTAGCCTAAACGAAATTAACGAACCAGTATTAAAACCTGTTCATTTGAACACAATCTATTTAAAAGACGACCCGACCGATTATGAAAAAGGAGATAATCTTGCATCAGCCCCTGAATACTAAATGTATTCCTTTTTCCTTTAATAAAGACTCTCTATATTGCGCATTCAATTGATTGCGTTGGCAGAGAGGCATAGCATAATAGAAGCCGTCACGGGAGAATGGCGGGTCTATAAAACGACCCGACCAACTACGAAGAAAATGATAATCCTGCATCAATTCCTGTACATCAATATGAATTCCCCCTTTCATTAAATAAGACATCTTGGCGTCGGGACACCATTCATATCCACCAGAGCAACGAGAACTATGCGCCTGTTCACGACTACAAAAATTACCTTGTTTATCATAATATAGTATCTTTATTTTTGTTGCACGCATTTTATTATATTCGTTACAAACCGCTTTTTTATCGCCTTGCAGGTTTAACCTTACAGCAACTACCGCCCAATAATACGGTTCCAATAAACCTTTTTCCATTATCGTTTTAATAGAATGACGACGGCTAAAACCCCATGCAACATCAGTACATGTCATTGTAACCGGACTGTCAATCCGTAATACTTGTTTAATAACTTTTTCCATTTTTTCAGATCGATGTTCATCGTCCCATTGGTAACAGTGATGGAATATTCCCACTGGCAAAGCCCTGTTGCTGTACGCTGCACACACATTAATAGACTTCGTAAACGGTTGCACTGTTTCAGTAGAAAAAACTTTATCAGATGATAACAAACCAACAGCCGGTAATGTACAGCATCCGGCTAAAAATTGCCTTCGATTAAACATTAAAAACTCCTTTTATCTTTCAGGTAAATAAAAATAATCACCACTATTTTAATATCTGTTTGTAACTCAAACAAATGACACAATCACAATATATTATGACAACAATAATTTGAGTCTTTTCTGATTTGAGTTAAACCCATTAAAATAAAATGTCGATTACACTCTTAAAATCAGTGTGAATAAATTTTTGATTGAAAAATACGCTATTCAATATAAAACCTTAACTTCACATACATATGACTAATCCAGAATTTCCACTCGACACCACCCAAATTTGCGACATATTACAATACATCAAAGAACACGAAAACAATCCTCCCAAACAAACACACTCTCTGGCAAATCAACCTCCCGAAGGTTGTGATATTTGTACTGCAATTGTAAACAAAGAAATACAAGTAACACCTAAACAACTTGATTTCTTTTTTCGTAAGTCCGGTTTAATTTATGATACAGTAGATGAACGTAGTTTCAACTTGTCGGGCGATTGGATTCATCTCGAATCTTGGCAAGGAAGGCTTTTACAACTGACAGGTCTCGGTCATATCGTTCTCGATCTCTGGCTGGCAATTCACGACACAAATCCAAATACTCTTTCACTGTCGCAAACCGCTGACGAGCATCTAAAACATCAGAAACTTCCATAATCATTTTAGCAAGTTCGGCTTTGGGATCGTCCGATAAAAATAAACGACAAAGTACCGCAAACCGTTCTACCAACTTTTCCTCTGCTTCAGAAAACATCCACTGAATTGTTCTAATAGATCCGGCATAGTCATTCGCGTCTTTCAATTCCTCTAATTTTTTCAATTCTTCTAATCTTTCCAATTCTGTTAATTCCCTCATACTTTATTTCCTTTCAAATAAATGTAAAATATTAACAAATCACTATCCATGTATCACATTGAAACACTATTTTCAAAATCAATATGAATAACAATAAATTGAAAAACATTAGATTCAGTATCGAAAACCCTGTATTTCAAGCATGGTTTTGCATTTTGGATAAATCGCCGACTAAAGCATGGGAACAACCCGTTTTAACATTCATTGATAGTTTTGGTAAAGCAAAATTATCAGACGAAGATATCGACCAATGTAACTTTTTTATGTGTAACCTGGCACGTTATATTTATGCTAAACATCCTGCCGATGAACCAGACGATGGTTTGACCATCAAACAGGAAATGCTACGAGCAACAGAAATTGCAAAACAAGGAAAAATATACAAACCGAAAATCAAAGTTACAAAACAATTTGAACAAAGACTAAGCAGTGGCATTCCCAAAAAGTTACAATGGGGATTTTGCGCTGTCGTTGAATTTTCTCGTAATTTCGACAAATTTATCGAAAGAACAATAAATCTAAAACCTGAAACAACAATTTTACAGATTCTTGAAACAACTACAGTAGAACAGATATTTCCTGATAACTGGGAACCTGACCCTTCAGACCCTTGGCATGAAGTAGTACACAACAATGAACCTGATGGATGGAATGATAGGAAAATCCGCAAAACCCTGAAAACAATTGGTAATCTCATACTAATAGAACAAGACATTCATCAGAATACCACTAAAATCTGTAAAGGAAACTTCTTTGGTGAACGGAAAAATCCAGAAATTCATAACAATTATAGAGATTCTATTTTTGGGGAAGTGTTATTTATCAGCCTTGAGTGTCATGCGCATTACGACATATCTTGGTCTTATAGTTTTTATATGTATCGGCAACGGTACAGCATAAAACGTCTTATTGATTTTTTCTCCGGTATTAACAAATATATATTACGTTAATCATCATCTAATTCAGTAGATGTTGCAATAATCCCCCATTCTTTAAATTCCTTAATCCAATGTCTTAGATTACTGCGGCAGCCAATTCGTTTGATGCGGAGATTACTGTAATCGACAATAAGACTTCGAGGAAACTGTCCCGCTTTTTCCAACTTCTCAATTTCACGCTTTTTCTTTTGAAATTCCGGTTTTGTTTTGATTAAAAACTTTTCTTCTTCAATAAACACCGGTTTTCGCTTCTCTATGTTTTGTTTATTTGTATCCGCTTTCTTTTTATCGATAACCTTAAACGTTGCATTAAAAACAAACAAAGAAGCAAAGCCCATTGATTGGTGGGCTTTGTTTTGAATACTTTCAAACATCGAAATATCGGCTAAATTTTGCACAATAATTTTCTCACACGGGACTAAAATGACTAGAGGGACATTAGAGACATGTGGGGTGATATACTCTATCCTGCCATAATATATTGATTTTCGATAACCTGAAACTTGAGGGTCAATGTTTTTTTCAGGGAGTTTTTATACTCGGAGTTTACTTTTTGCAAACAGTCGGTAATTCCGGCTTTGAATGCAGGAAAATTTTCATAATAAATATTGTACAACGCTTGCCTTTTCACAAA
>JAIRYX010000462.1 GCA_031267635.1 Planctomycetaceae bacterium | reverse complement strand
ATTGGAATATAAAACATCCGATTCTAATTGGAACGACGCCATTTCTGTCACGCTTGACGCGAACGCGGACTCGTACACGGCCGTTGATTTGACCGCTTCGACAGAATATCAATTCCGTTTGACTGCAACGAATGAGAGCGGCAAGGCGGTTTCACAAATTGTTACCGCAACAACGAATGTTGCACTACCGACCACGCCGCTACTTGAAATCGCCGCGTTCACGTATCAATCGGTCGCGCTTGTTTGGGCGGGACAAGAAAATCTCGACAGATACGAATTGGAATATAAAAAATCCGATTCTAATAGGAACGACGCCATTTCTGTCACGCATGACGCGAACTCGGAATCTTACACGGCCTTTGATTTGACCGCTTCGACTGAATATCAATTCCGTTTGACTGCAACGAATGAGAGCGGCAAGGCGGTTTCGCAAATTGTTACCGCAACAACGAACGTTGCGCTACCGACCATGCCGTTACTTGAAATCGACACGGTCACGTATCAATCGGTCGCGATTGTTTGGGCGGGACAAGAAAATCTCGACAAATACGAATTGGAATATAAAACATCCGATTCTAATTGGAACGACGCCATTGTTGTCACGCTTGACGCGAACGCGGAATCTTACACGGTCATTGATTTGACCGCTTCGACTGAATATCAATTCCGTTTGACTGCAACGAATGAGAGCGGCGAGGCGGTTTCGCAAATTGTTACCGCAACAACGAACGTTGCACTACCGACCGCGCCGTTACTTGAAATCGACGCGATCACGTATCAATCGGTCGCGCTTGTTTGGGCGGGGCAAGAAAATCTCGACAGATACGAATTGGAATATAAAACATCCGATTCCAATTGGAACGACGCCATTGTTGTCACGCTTGACGCGAACGCGGAATCGTACACGGTCATTGATTTGACCGCTTCGACTGAATATCAATTCCGTTTGATTGCAACGAATGAGAGCGGCAAGGCGGTTTCGCAAATTGTTACCGCAACAACGTTTGCTCGCCCATCGTTGATTGTTACAACGCTTGATGATATTGTCGATCCGTTAGACGGGCTTGTTTCTCTTCGTGAAGCGATTTCGTGGGTTACGCCGACAAGTCATGTCATTTTCTTTGATCCGGGATTATTTATCAACGGATCGCAGATCATTACGCTTCAAAGTGAACTTCTGATTACAACTGCAACAACGATCAATGCGCCGGGTGCAACGTTACTGACGCTCGACGCGAATCAATCGGGACGGCATTTGACAATTCGTGCTCAAGATCAAGATGTGGTTATTAACGGCTTAACATTTGCTAACGGCAACATCAATAAGAACGGCGGCGCGATTTATCTTGACGGCGGAAATCTCGTTTTGACCGGAGTTACGTTTAGTAACAATACCGCGAACAATAAATTCGGCGGCGCGCTTTATCAAAACGCGGGGACAGTCGCAATGATTGGAGTAACATTTGATAGAAATACATCCAAGAACGGCGGCGCGTATTTCCAAATGTCGGGCGATTCCAGTTTGGCAGCAACGACATTCATCAATAACAATGCCGATTACGGCGGCGCTTTTTACCTTTATGGCGGCACATCCGCGATGCTCGGAAATTATTGGGGACAAACGCAATTTTTCGGCAACACCGGAAAATGGGGCGGCGCGATTTATCAAAGCGGCGGCTCTTTGCAACTGGAACATGTCTGGTTTAGTTTCAACACTGCGACATGGGGTGGAGGGATTTTTCAAAACAACGGAAATTTAACCGCTCAAAACACATCACTCCAATATAATGCCGCGACATGGGGCGGCGGTTTATATTTTGGCGGTAACGGTACAACCACCCTGCTTGACGTCAAACTTACCGAAAACAGTGGTTCACAAAGCTCCGGATCTGCCATTGCAAAAGTCGTTGATTCCAAACTCGCCGCCCAAAACGAAGAATTGGAAACGATTTTGGACGAAGCGTTACAACAGTATTTGGAGGAAACGGTTTTTTAATAATCGTTTTGTCAACGTTAAAACAAGGCGATTTTTATTGGCTCCGCCATTGTATAACCGTTGTTGAGGAATACAGTATAGCCGCTTCCGGCGAAAAGAGAAATTTCAAAAATTTTTTGCCGGAATCGGGATTGTTTCCAGCGGTAACAAACAGCGACGAAAAAATCGTCGGAGGTATGATTTTTTTCCGACGCGACTACAATCACGACAACTGTGTCGGATATTGTCATCGCGCCGTTTTTATCAAACGCCTTGCATCCACTTCGCCTTATGCTGTAGATGTTATACTTCGCACAGCGAGAAATTGCACTTTTATTTAGTTACCTAACCCAAATAAATCCGCACCGGGTAGTACAAATTTCCTCAATTTCCCTTGATATAAAAAATGTCAAATGTATAGGGAATTTTACGTTGAAAAATGCCAAGTGAAATTGCGCGACTTTATAGTAGCAATCTTAATGACGACGTCTCCGTTGACTGGTTATCCGAAAGATGTTACCATTGCAGCCCTTATTTTTCAACGGTCACGTTTGTTGCAAATGAGGTTTTTAGAAGTTCCCTAAAGAAATAAGGGGCGACAATGGTAAAGCCGTTCAGGTAACGATGTAGTAGCCCAGTGCGAATTTATTTGGCTGGGGAAACTGATGCCATCGTTTTCTATTTCGTTTTCAAAAAAAACGAAATCACCAGTGAATTTTCAAGTATTGCGGAGTATATTATTCAAATACTTCCCTTCAATCTTTCAATCGAAATAACCGCGAAATCGCGTCTTGTAATAAATATGTGACGCCGTGATGCGGTTGATACGCTTCGTCGCGTAGCGATTCTAACGGCGGATGCAACAGCTTGTTGATCAAGCGGTCGAATGCATAACGCACTTCACGCTGTTCCGTTTCGGAAAGATTCGGAAGCTTGTGGAACAGCCGCGTCAGTTCCGTCTCTTTCCGCGACTCCCAATCTTCTCGTAGCCGCCGGATAATGCTGCCGGTTTCGCGGCTTCGCATATCGTGCCAAAATTTACCGCACTCCTGTTTGATGATTTTTTCCGCTTTGGGAAGTTCGCGGTTACGGCTTTGTTGATTTCGCTCGCAGGTCTCTTTGAGGTCATCCACGGAATACAAAAATACGTTTTCGCGCGATCCAATCGCCGGATCAAAATCACGCGGCATCGCTAAATCCAGCACGAAAAGCGGTCGTCCCTGACGGCGGGATTCGATGGCAAGATAATCGTCTAAACGCACAATCGGTTCGGTCGCGCCGGTTGTGCTGATGACGACGTCAACTTCCGCAAGCCGTGCAAAACGGTTTTCCCAAGTATCTGTATGACCATGCCATTGTTCCGCCAATTTTTGGGCGTGGTCGGTGCTACGATTGATTACCAAAATCGACATTGCGCCTTGGTCGGTCAGGTACCGCAACGTTTCATCCGCCATTTCTCCCGCGCCAAGTACCAACGTTTTTTTGTCGTCGAGGCGTTCAAAAATTTGCATCGCAAAATCAGCCACCGCTACGCTCGGAATACTTGTTCGCCGCTGATGAATTTCCGTTTCGCCGACAATTCGTTTGGCAACTTTGAGCGACGCTTGAAATAAACCGTGCAAGACAGATCCCGCCGTGCCGATTTCGTTTGCCGTTTGATACGCCGCTTTGACCTGTGAAAGAATTTGCGGCTCTCCCAAAACCATACTGTCGAGTGAACCGGCAACACGAAACAAATGCGAAACCGCTTCGTCGTCGTGCAGCATAATCAACGATTCGCGAACCGTTTCCGGCATGACGTTTTTCTCGTCACAAAGAAATTGACAGATCGCACCGTCGTCAATGACCGTTCCGTTTTCAGACGCAACGTATAACTCCGTGCGGTTACATGTGGCAAGAAGTACCGCCTCGTGAGTTTGAGCATCGCTCCATTTCTGCAACGTCTTCTTACATTGCTCTGGAGAAAATGCGAAACGTTCTCTCACGGCAATATCCGCCGTTCGATAATTGCAGCCGAACATGGTGAGTTTTAACATAACCACGTCTCCCTTGTCGTTGGGACGGCTGACGCAATGATGAAACTTTGTCTCAATGTATAACGCCTATCAAGTATTGTCATCATTATTTTTGTATCAATAGATTTTATTGGTTACATAGATTTTTAGCGGTGTTTTTATAAAATCATATTTCTTGTCAAAAAAATCTTGTTTCTACTTGGATTTAATGAAATCTCTGTCCAATTTTTCTGAAATTACCATGAAATCGCGTTAGCATGACGCGGCTTCTTAATAAAAACCCCTTATATAAATTCTGTGTTCATCTCGTGTCATCTGTTGATAAAAATGATGTTTGAGATTGCTCCTGTAGCTTATTCTTTTGATACCAATGCGCCGAAGACGACGCGAGAGCAAACGCCAACATGAGAATCATCGCGGTAAAACAAAGGATTGTAACGAATGCGAGACGTTTACCTTCGTGGGCGGGCTGCCATTTTTTGAGCGTTACGGTGAACAACAGCAAAAAAACAAACATGCCGATTGTCACAATCACCATCGGATCAAGCAGCGATACGGAAGCGTTTTGATTTTGCATATTGAGCCGGTTAATTGCAAAACCGGTCAAAATTCCAGCCGCAAGCAGAACAATCAAAAAACCGATGAGCCGTGAATTGGCGGTTTGAAGCCATTCGAGCGGCGGAAGTTTCAGGCGTCCGATTTTGGGGTGTTTCCGTTTGAGATTTGCCGCTTGCAAGAGATACATCAATCCGGTCACAAAACCGAGAAAAATTGTAACAGTCACAAGCAAAAACGACGCGACATGCACCATCCGCCACACTTGACCGACTGAATCCGGCGGAAACGCGGCGGCATTGGCAAAATGTTTCCCCGAACCAATAGCAATCAACACAAGAGGCAGCAAAAAAAGCCCAAACGGCGTTTTCGGAAAATAAACGGTCAGATATAAATACAAAATCATCAGCATCCATGCGACAGCAATCATCCAGCCCTGAACGCTGCTGAGCAAATGACCGTCTTGAAAAACAATCTGATGATAAAGATATGCCGTGTGAGCAATCCAACCCGCCGCCGCAAATCCAAACATCACCGCTCCCCGCACGCCGCTACGAAAACAACAACGCGAACATTCGAGCAAAAATGCCGCCAAATAACAGGCGGTAAAACAAATCATTCCGACATGGGACAACATTGTTTGAATTTTTTAACAAAAAATTTGAAATTTCCTTCTTTTCCACTTTTTATGATAGTCAGAAACTCTTTCCGTGTCAATGGTTTTCGTCAATATTGCATATTTAAAAATTTTTCCCAGAAGCACTTGACACCTCGTAGGAAGCTGTTAGAATGTTGCTTTCCTTTCTTGGTGTTTTGCGACCCGCGGTGAGGGGCATTGACAGTGGAAGCCTGTGAATCTGGTCAGGGGAGAAATCCAGCAGCCATAAGTGGTCACTTTCAGGTGTTTGTGTCTCTCGTCGCGGGTCGTTTTTTTATGCTGCAAAGCAGCTTCTAATGGTTTATCTCTTTAACTACAGTCAATTTTTCCGGAAAATATTATTATTGCCGCCCTTATTTTTCAACGGTCATGTGTGTTGAAAATGAGGTTTTTAGAAGTTCCTAATGGGAGAGTCTTTCAGATAATTGCAATAATAAAGTCTTTCGGGTAACTCTACAGTTGCCCAGTGTGGATTTATTGGGCTTGGGAAACTGAATAGTTACAGTATTTTATAAATCAATCCCTCCCCCAAATGTGAAATAAGCAGTTATTTTCCGATGGAATGAATATCAAAATCTCATTACCGCATCATCACTCGCAAGTCGCCCACACGGTAGCTTTTTGCCGTGTGCTTTCATATCATTTCATTTCTATCGTTTGTTCAGGTAAATTTTATAACTTGATGTTGTGTCGGAATCTCCGTTTTGTCACCTCATGTTTTCGTATCAAGAACATCGTCGGTCAAATTGAGATTCAGAAACAAAATCGGTCATGGTTGAACCAAGAAAAATTGTAACCGTTCTCGCGATTTTACTTCATTTTACTTCTGCGTGACGATTATAAAGAGATTTTTAATCGCAATACGTGGAATCTTTCCGTAAAATAACGTGAAACTATTTTTCGCGACATTTCGTAGTTTTTAGCGTGTGTTGTTTCGCGATTAAAATCCACTCTATAGGTTTCTATGCTTATCTAATATCCCGCGAACAATTGCGAGAGGTTTTGTCAAATTATTGAAAAGACAAAGTATTGATTTTATAAAAAATAATGATATAGTCAAAATTGGAAGTAAAGATACACTTTTGACTATATAAAATAAACAAAAATCTTTTAAAGGCAAATTTCATTGGAAGAACAACCTCTCGCAAACAACGGCGTTGATAACAATTCCGACACATGCCCAACAAATGAAGCAGCGTTTCATTCTTATTTTGCATCGCTGGGCAATGATGAACCGTCTGATTCTGAAATCCGCGTGACTTCATTGTGCGATTTGAAAGATTATTACCAGCCGGGAACAGAGTTAAAGCCGCAATCCCCCGAATCACCGCATGTCGATCTTCTGACAATTCACGTTCCGCAAAAACAGGAATTGCATTGGCGGAAACCGTTAATTTTGTATCTGCTGACGTGTTTTTGTGTTTGTTGGACTGGCGGTCTGCTCTTTGCTTTCTGCGTGATGTTGATTTTAACGTGTCATGAAATGGGACACTATCTGCAATCGCGGCGGTATCGCGTGAGCGCAAGTTTGCCGTATTTTATCCCGTTGCCGCCAGTGATTTCTCTTTTTGGAACGATGGGCGCGATCATTCGGATGGACGGACGGATTCCGAATCGCCGGGCATTGTTCGACATCGGGATTTCCGGTCCGCTTGCCGGACTTGTACCGACGCTGATTTTTTGTGTGATCGGCGTACAACAAGCGTATGTCGCGCCGGGACAAGGCGGTTATCAGCTCGGCGATCCGCTGCTTATGACATGGCTAACGCGATTTTTTTTCGGCGAAATTCCCGATGGCACAACGCGCTATTTAAATTCTGTCGGAATGGCGGGATGGTTCGGGCTGTTTCTCACGACACTTAATCTTTTTCCGATTGGGCAGCTTGATGGCGGGCATGTGTTTTATGCGATTCTCGGTAAACGCGCTCCCGATTTTTCGATGATGTTATTTACGCTGCTTGTTGCATATGTCATTATTTCGCAACATTATTTTTGGATATTGATGCTTGTTCTTCTCTGGCTGATGAATCCAAAACATCCGTCGACACAAAACGACACACCGAAAATCGGTCTTTTCCGCACGCTTCTCGGTTGGGCAACGTTGGCGTTTATTATTGTCGGCTTTACACTCACGCCGATTACTTATGTTCCAGAAGAAGAACACCCTAAACCAATGATTGTGCAATCTGTTGAAAGTACGAAGATGGAGAATAAAATGACTGTTTCAACAATGCTACCTGATTCCATTTAAAAGAAAGAGAGTAAAAGTGAAAAGAATAGTGAAAAAAATCACACGTGATTTTCTAGCGACAATCAGTTTGTCAGGGATTTCAATGTTTGTTTTTTGTTTTGCCGCAATAGGGCAAACGACCGAAAATTTCGCCTCGCAGGAATTTCGGTTTGAGAAAAACATCGTTGCGTATGAAAAAAAGAGTGCAGAGAACCCGCTGCCCAAAGATTGTACGATGTTTGTCGGCAGCTCGACTTGGGCGTTGTGGGGAAATCAACTGGAACAAGACTTTCAAGAGTTCCAAGCGGTCAATCGCGGATTCGGCGGTTCAACGATTCCTGAAGTTTTACATGTGACACATCGTATCATTTTACCGCATCAACCGAAAAAAATTGTTTTCTTTTGCGGTACGAACGACGTCGCCGGAGGAGCAAGCGGTAAAACGACCTTTGAAAATTTCAAAAAATTTCTCGCGCGAATTTGGGCGGAATCGCCGCGCACGGAAGTTTTTTTTGTTACCGCAACCATCGCACCAAGCCGTGAAAAATTTCGTCAAGAAATGACCGAATATAACGATTTGACCAAAGATCTGGCGACGAAAGCAACGGGATTGTATTACATTGATGCACTTTCGACGATTGTTGACGAAGACGGTAAAGCAAAAGAGGAGTTTTTCCAAAAAGACCGCCTCCATCTTAATCGCACCGGACAAGAACGTTGGATTCCTCTCATCAAAGAGAAACTTCGTGACGCAGAAAAGACGTCGATTGCGGAAAAATCTCTTGAATCGCTTGTGAAAGAACGTGCTGAACTTGGTCTCGTGTCGTCGAATAATTCCAAGAAAGACGCCATGTGAATTTTCTCTTTGCAAAAATGTGTTTTTAAAACGCTAGAATATAAAAATTGCGAGACGCCATCGGGCAACTTTTATTGAGAAACGGTCTGATGAAGACCGTTTCTTTGTTTTTAAAGCACACTATCTCTTGCTCTTGTGACGATTCAAAGTCAAAAAAATTTTTCCAAGCAATCGTCTTGGGGAAAATCTTTGATGAAGAGCAAAAAAAAATTCAAAATATTTTGAAGCGTCGGATCTCCTTTTACAAGATAAATTTTCCGACTGATAATAAAGTTTGTTATATTTTTTGACGATAGTTACCGCCACAAGGATTGCGTAACTAAAGCGAGGTTGAAGGTAATACACGCAAGATTAAAAACACGTTTTAATTCGTAAAACAAGTAACCTCACAAGATTTTGACCGGATTAAAAAAACAAAAACGATTTGATGTTTGAGATGTTTAGAACAAAAAGCTTTAAGAGGGGTTTAGAATCTCTTGGAACTCATTCGTAGTCTTATCGAAAGAAAATATTGACTTCATTGACTGTTGTAATCGTTCTCAAGATCAAAAAATTTTTAAAATTTTTTATTTTTTTTCGTATAAGTCACTTGAGCAATCTAAAAAATAGTGTAAGTTGTATATAAGTTTAATGTGATGTGAGTAACATCCTGACAACTTAAAACGAATTGAGCGGGTAATTGAATAACTTGTGCGTCATTCATGAACATCCGCGAGATTCAGACAGCCGATCAAATGAACGCCGACGGAAAGACAAAAGCAATTATAAATGCTTTCCTCAATAATCGGTTTCGTTGAACAGGCAATTAGGGACTCGTTAACTGTTTCACGGTGAAACAGTTTCCCTCTGTCAAAGGAAGGATGGACTTCGGGATAAGAAAATCGTGTTGACATAAAGCAACTGACAAGTTTCTATTGTTTTTCAATCAGTCATTTTCACCCTGTCCCTTTTTCTTCGTGAAAAACAAAATTTAGGAGATGGTTTACACATGGCAAAAGCAGTTAAAAAAGCCACTAAAAAAGCGTCCAAAAAAGCTGCGAAAAAAACAGCCAAAACAGTGAAGAAAGCTGTAAAAAAGTCTGCAAAAAAAGCCGCTAAAAAATCCGCTAAAAAATCTGCCAAAAAAGCGGCAAGCAAAAAAACCGGTTGTGGTTGCAGCAGTGTTTCTTGCACGCCGACTGTCTGATTTTTCGTTTTACCGGTCAGAACGACCCGATTCGGATTCAGTATTGCTTGAAAATCGACAGTGTCCATAAAAATTATTTTATGGGTTAGTTGATGTTGTCGCTATGAGGTAAAATACGTTTTACTTTGCGTGGCTTTGTGTACCCAAAACGATTAAAGCCTGTTCCGTAAGGATGGGCTTTTTTTATTTCTTGCGAAAATTAAAATTAACATTTGGAAACAGAACGGTATTGGGGAATAGAATGTAAGACGCTCTCTAACAGATCCTTTTTTTACCTATGAAGTCACGGAAAAGAAACCATGAAGCTTCATGAAGAAAAAAATTAAAATCCATTCCCTAGAATAAGTTATATTTTAATAAGCCATATTTTTCTGTAATCTTCTTGATAAAATATGTTTTTAGAAATTGCTGTAAATAAGTTGGCATTATTTTACTTTTGAAATAACAAAATCAATTTCACGACTTTAAAATATCGCTGCGGAACATACAGAGTACATAGAATTTCACAGAAAATATTCTGCGAGCTTCAGTATTTTGCGTGGGTTGTGGTTAAATATATTCATTAAAATTTCCCCAATATCTACAAAATGAAAATCTTAATCCTGACAGCTTCGCCGTTTTTTGGCGGACCGGAACGTCAAATGATCGAACTTGCCAAAATGTTACGCATTCGTCATCCCGATATGGAATGTTGCCTCGGATCGTATCCTGAAAAGGGCAACAGCCGTTCGTTTCTCGAAAAAGCGGCATCTGAAGGTTTTGAAACGTTGGAATTGATTCACGATTTTCCCTACCTTCTCAAAGCACGCCGTGAACTAAAGCGAGAAGCGTTAGTCCGAAAGATTGACGTCATAATTCCTCACGGACACAAACCGCGTTGTATTGCGTTGATGGTTAAACGCTTGCTTAAAATTCCGGTCGTTACAGTTTCGCGGGGATGGACGGATGAAAATTTTATGATTCGATTTTATAATCGAATGGATCGGTTGTTTCATCGTTGGTGTGATCATGTCATTACCGTTTCTGAAAGTCAAACGAAAAAAGTCATTCGTTTTGGAACGCCGAGCAATCGCGTAACCGTTATTAGAAACGCGATTCGCACAGAGCGATTCAGCTCAATTCCTAATCCGGCAGACCGCGAGACGCTCGAATTGATGTTACCGGCAAAAAAGGCGTTTTTGCTCGGTGCAGCGGGGCGATTTAGTCCAGAAAAAGGGTACAATCTTCTTATTGACGCGATGAAAATGATACGGGAAAGAAATTTTTCGGCGGGGTTAATCATTTTCGGCGAAGGTTTTCTCCGGGAATCTTATCAAAAACAGATTACCGAACTTGGCTTGCAAGATTCTGTACAGTTGCCGGGATTCACAAACGAGCTGGATAAATTTTTGCCGCATTTTGATCTGTTCTTGCAATCGTCGTACACGGAAGGACTGCCGAATGTGTTACTTGAATCTATGGCGGCACAAACGCCGGTTGTTGCGACGGCTGTCGGCGGAACGGCGGAAACGGTCGAAGACGGCGTAACCGGATTGCTTATTCCATCGGGAAACGCCGAACCAATCGCCGACGCCGTTTGCCGTTTGCTGTCAACTCCTGAAAAGCTTCCCCAAATGGGACAAGCAGGCAAATCACGCGTTGAGCAATACTTTACATTCGAACATCAAGCAGACGCTTATTACGAATTGCTCTGCCGGTTTCACCAATAACACAAATTCTAAAGTGAAATCTAAAACCCGACTCATCCGACAAGTTTGTTCGCACCTTATTTATAGATTTCCCCTAGTAGCCCAAATTGCACCAATATGCAGATTTATTTGGTTTGAGCGACTGAATAGTTACAGGGTTTTATAAATCAAGCCCTTCCTCAAATGTGAAATAAGCAGAACTATTTGAATAGGAAATTTTCCTATGACTTGAATTTTCTTTTCGCTTCCGTTATATTCAAGGAAATTTAGAAATAGAAATCAATCGCTGTTTTGTATTTCTCCTATAAATCATCAGGAAAATCTCCAAATGTCTGAAACGCAAGAAACAATCATTTTGCCCGATAACGGCGTCGGCAATCACATTGGCGGTGATTCTTGTTCCGGCAATACGTGCGTAACAACCCAGCCATTCGTCTTGACGCCGAAAACGTATTATCATATACTCCTTCGCCATTGGTATCACAAATATTGCTGGGTTCTATTCCTCAATCCGTTATTATTTCTATTCTTATGCGGTGTGGCGGCGTGGTGTTGCTTTTATGGAAAGACGGATATTTTTTATTTTGTTCTTAAAATCACAGCGTGTTACGTTCTTTTCATTTTATTCTATCATGGTTTTAGTCATTGGCGTTTACGAAGAGCCGCGTATCATCCGGCAAATAAATCGATCATGCGGCGAGTTATTTATACGTTAAGCAGAGAGAGTTTTACTGTCCGTGAAATTCCAGAGGACAGCCAAGAAGAAGAAAACATCGTTACAAGAAAAGCGACCGATCTTTTTCAGGTTGCTGTTTGTCAACAATATTATCTTCTTTTCCTCACGCCGTATTTTTTTTGTTACCTGCCCAAGAATGCTTTTCAAAAGGAATCCGACCGCGAATTATTTGAGCAGGAGATTTTATCGAAATATCCATTAGCAAAAAGCAATATCGGAAAAAATCTTGTTTATGGTTTTTTACTCTTTATCTTGTGCGGAATACTCGGCGTTGCCGGCGGTATTTTATTATCACTTTGAAAAACTCCTAGGATAGAAAGAACTCCTATGTCAAACGAACAAACCTCGGAAATTAAATTGAAAGAAAAGTTGGCGCAGTTTTGCGACGATGTTCATAAGTTGGAGTCAGAAATCGGACGCGTGCTGGTCGGTCAAAACAACGTGGTGCGGGGAACGTTGATTGCGATGATTGCCGGAGGGCATGTGCTTCTTGAAGGCGTGCCGGGACTCGGAAAAACGTTGCTCGTGCGGACGCTTTCGGACGCAATTAACGGAAAATTCGCGAGAATTCAATTCACACCCGATCTGATGCCCGCCGACCTCACCGGCACAAATGTTATGGCGGAACAGCCGTCGGGACGCAAAGTGTTTGAGTTTCAGCAAGGTCCCGTTTTTGCGAATATCGTGCTTGCCGATGAAATCAATCGCGCGACGCCGAAAACGCAAGCGGCTCTTCTCGAAGCGATGCAAGAGCATTCCGTAACGGTTGGCGGAACATCGCACAAGATTGCCGGGCTGTTTTTCGTGCTGGCAACGCAAAATCCGCTCGAAATGGAAGGAACGTATCCGTTGCCGGAAGCGCAGTTGGATAGATTTTTCTGCAAAATCCTTGTGCCGTTTCCAACGGCTGACGAGATATTAGGGATTCTCGACCGCACGACAACAACGGCGAATCCGCATGTTGAATCGAAGTTTTCCGCCGACCGAGTTCTTGAAATGGGAATACTTGCACGAGAAATTCCTGCCGCTGCCGAAGTCTCTCGTTACGCGGTCGAGCTGATTTTAGGAACGCATCCCGACTCGCCTCATGCTGCGCCGCTTGTGCGGAAATACGTGCGGTTTGGAGTCAGTCCGCGGGGCGCGCAATCAATTTTGCTCGGCGCGAAAATCAACGCGATTCTCGACGGACGATTCAATGTTTCGCGCGACGATTTAAGAAATATCGCACCGATGGTTCTGCGGCACCGGATCATTCTCAACTTTGAAGGTCAGGCGGAAAACATTCCGACCGATACGGTGATTCAAGAGCTGTTGAAGAAATAGAAAATTTGACCCGCCGCGCTTGAGCAACGAGCGTTTCTGAAATTGCGGGACGCGGCAAGACGGCGGCAATATTTTCACCATTCTTTGTCACTATTCAGTCAACCAAACTCAATAAAGCCGCTTTGGGCGGCTGAATAGTTATTTGATAACGATCCATCATCTAAAGCATGCGAGCGCCATTTGGGAGCTTGATTGGGCTTGGACAACAGAATCGTTACCATTCTTTTTAACGTTGAAAGAAATCCCTTGGACATGAAAAACGGCTTTTCACGTCTTACGTTGCGTATCAATCGCGTTGTCTGGATCGCCGCTGTCCCGTTTTTTGAAGATCAAACGGATTGGAACCTCGCCGAAATCCAGCTCGTCACGCAATACGCCGAGCAAATAACGTCGATAATCCGCCGCAAACATGTCGGGATTGTTGCAGAAAAGAACGATTTCCGGCGGCTGAACTTCGGTTTGCGTTGCATAATAGATCTTTGGTTTGCGATGATAGTAAAGCGGAGGAGGACTATATTCAAGAGCCGCCGTGATCAGCTTATTGAGTTTCGCGGTAGACGTTCGCGAGCAGCTTTGACGGTACAGCATTCGGGCATGATTGATAAGCCGTTTGGAATTCTTGCCGGTCAGTCCGGTCACGAAAATAATCGGCACATACCAGAGTGTCGCGAACGTCTCCCGAAGATAATCCGCCCAACGTTCGGTCGGCATCTGTTCCGCCATCAGATCCCACTTGTTGACAACGAAAATGCACGGTTTATTATAACGTTCGATATAGCCGACCAACTGTTTATCGACTTTGCCGATCTGCTGCGAGCAATCAAAAAACATCAGCACGACGTCTGCCATACGGATGCTTCGTTCGGCGCGAGTGACGCTGTAAAAATCAAGATCGGCTTTCACGCTCTTCCGCTTGCGGAATCCGGGAGTATCGACCGCGATAAATGTTTTTCCGTCCATTTCAAAACGAACGTCAATACTATCGCGCGTTGTTCCGGGAATCGGGCTGGCGATCACACGTTCTTCGTTCGTCAGCGTATTGATAAATGTGCTTTTGCCGACATTCCGCCGTCCGACAATCGCAATTCGCATTTCGCGTTCTGCTTTGACGGCGGAATCTTGGGAATGCGGCGGATCGGAAGCGTTGTTGACTTGTTCGGCAAAGGCGGGAATATTTTTCTCAATGGCGTTCATCAATGCGGAGCGTCCGCGTTTTTGCAGCGCGCTGACCGTGATGAGTTCCCACCCGAACTGATAAAAGTCGGTTGCCAGTTTTGCTTCGTTTTCCGTGTCGGCTTTGTTGGCGACGCAAACCACCGGCACAGAAAGCGCCCGTAGCCGTTGAGCGACAACTTCATCAAGCGGCGCCACTCCGTCGCGTGCGTCGGTGACAAACAGAACCATTGCCGCCGATTCCAGCGCAATCTGAATCTGATGATCAATATGTTCAGACAGGTCGTCGCGATCCACAATACCAATCCCGCCGGTATCGACCAATTCCAGCGTTTGCCCCTCGTATTCGAGCCGATACGTAATTCTATCGCGGGTCGCTCCGGCAACCGAATCGACAATAGCAATCCTGTCGCCGATCAGCCAGTTGAACAAACTCGATTTACCGACATTCGGACGTCCCACAATAGCAATTTGATGATAAGACATTTTGTTTTTTCCATCGGACATTTGATTTTCTTCGCCGGATATTTTGTTTTTTCCATCGGACTTTTGATTTTCTTCGCCGGATATTTTGTTTTTTCCGTCGGACATTTGATTTTCTTCGCCGGATATTTTGTTTCTTCCGTCAGACATTTGATTTCTTCCGCGTGTTGGAGTTTCTTTCCGTTGACTGCTTTCATGTAAGGGGTTCATTATACTGTTTTTTTCCTTCGGTAACAGGTTTGCGACACTGTTTTTTATCGAAAACACGTCGCTTTTCCGTCGCCCAAGCCCAATAAATCCGCACTTGGCAACGGACTGGTTATCCGACCGGCTTTACTATTGCCGCCCTTATTTCTAAAGCTCCCTGAGTAGTCGGCAAAGCCCCCAATATACGCCGACGGCTCCGTCTTATGCGCTGAAATATCCGGGATTAGTCCCAACGGTTTTGGGATTAGTCCCAACGGTTTTGGGACAAGTCCCAACAGCTCTGGGACAAGTCCCAACGGCTCCGGGACAAGTCCTAACGGCTTTGGGACAAGTCCCAACGGCTTTGGGATTAGTCCCGACGGCTTTGGGACAAGTCCCGACGGCTTCGGGATTAGTCCCAACGGCTTTGGGACAAGTCCCAACGGCTCCGGGATTAGTCCCAACGGCTTTGGGACAAGTCCCGACGGCTCCGGGATTAGTCCCAACGGCTTTGGGATTAGTCCCAACAGCTCCGGCTCGTGTCCCTAAACCATTATCCATAAACAATTTAGCACAAACGAAAGAAACAATCAGCGGCGTATCAACAACAAGAACGCCCCCGCAAGAAAAAGAGACAATTGGGGTTCAAGGAACTTTGGGGACAACTTCGTTTTTTGATTTTGCGGACACGTTTTTCGCTGGAGCGTGTTCGTTTTTTGAATTTGCGGATGGTATCAATCCCCGACTTTCACCCTAAATTTGCTAACCATTCAAAGCGGCGTTTGGATTGAAATAGATTTCTACGTTCATACTCTGATAAATGTAAAAAATCAGAAACGGCAACCCGAAACTCAAGGGAAGCGACTTCCCGGCGCTACGTTTTGAGCTGCGTCGTTGATAGTGCAAGAGATCGCCGCTTTTCACCGCTGTTTATTCAAACCTGCGGACTAAAATTGCGGCGGCTTGCGCTTGCGGCGAGACGGAAAGTTTGATAAACGAATCGCCCGTAGGAACGCCGAACTCCCGCACCGGTGTAATCGGACAATCCGGGTCGCCCATCACATGATTGAGAATCGGAAACAGTTGATTGTTTTTCAACGCCAACACTCCAGCGACCAATTCCACCGCGCCGCTTCCCGCGCCGAGATTTCCAAAATAGCTTTTCGCGGCAGTGACGGGAATTTTGCGTTTGCCAAATACGCTCCGAATTGCGTTTGCCTCGTCAATGTCGCACGCAAAAGTCGAAAGCCCGTGCGCGTTGATGTGTCCGATTTGTTCCGGCGTCATGTCCGCCCGCCGACAAAGTAACGTCATTGCTTGCGTCAGAGCTTCGCGGCGATTCGGAATCATTCCGCGTTCGAGATGCGACACATACGTTCCGCAAACAATTTCGGCGTAAATTTTCGCGCCGCGTTTTCGAGCATGTTCTTCCGACTCCAGCACCAACGATCCCGTGCCTTCTCCCAACACCATTCCTTGCCGTTCTCTGTCAAACGGACGGCTGACGGTTTCCGGCGGCTCGGTTCCTTGCGCGACCTGTTCGGTCAAAATCGCGTGGAGCATTTTCATCGGATGTATCCGCGAGCCGGTTGTGCCGACAACCATCATGTCGGTTTTACCCGACCGAATGTTATGCACCGCCTCGCCAACCGTCGCGCCAATCGACGCTTCCCGCAACGTGATCGAATTGCAAACGTTGCGGAAATCGTTGTAAATTGCAATATGGCACGCCGACATATTGGAAAGATATTTGAGTTGCCAAAGCGGAGTCATTTTCGGCAATCCGCGTTGTCCCCAAATGCTGAAATCGAAATGCCCCGATTCGCCGCGACACGATTTCATCGCGTCTTCCAGATCGGCGGTAGTCGTAAAAATATAGTCGGAACCAATGGATGTGCCGACACGTTCCGGATCGAACTGACCGGCAATAATTCCGGCGTCGGTTAACGCCCGTTGTGTCGCAGCGATACACATTTGAATCTCGCGCGACGTCAATTTCAAACCTTTGCGAATGATTTTTTTCTGATTCGAATCAAGTTCGCCAAAATCGTCAATGTTGCCGGTAAAAGCGTCCGCCGGAGCCGCGCAGTTAATAGGAAATTTCTCGTTTTGCGTACAAGCGCGAACTCCGCTCACGCATTCGGAAAGAGATTTCCATAATGAGTCGAGCGTTAGTCCCAACGGACTGACCGTTCCCATTCCGGTAATGACGACACGTCCCATGCAATGTATCTACCGTTACAAAAAATAAAATTCTATAATTAAAAATCACATTTATTTCATTATAGTGATTTTGCGGCTTTTGTCGAGGGTTAGAAAAACGTGTTAATACAAAATGGCGATTGCACAGAAATTAAAATGTTGTAATTACTCAGTTGCCCAAAGCGACTGAATTGTTACAAAATTTTTTCGGGGGGTTTCTTTTTTCTCACTCAAGGGTAAAATAAAAAAAAGTTATTTTGAATAACCTGTTGGCGTTTGTGATGTTCTGCTACTAAAAATCACCTCTGTTATTTCAAGAATCCGATATGTCTTTTTCCGATGAAACTGTTGTTCCAGTCAACGCTTCCGACAATAATGATTCCCCGCGTGATCATTCCGCGTCTCCTTCACCAACGCCTCCAAGACAGCGGATATTAATCGGATCGCAGCGAAATCCTGATGCATACCGTCCGGATTCAGCACAACCAAATAAGCCGCCGGTTAATAATGAAAACAGCGTAGAAACCAATAACGAAGATTCTTCTGCACAAAAACCGCAATTAAAAACCGGGCAGGTTGTTTTCGATTCGGAACGTGAAAAGCAGGAAAAAAAGTCTTCGCATTTACGTCGAGAGAAAAGCTACGGAAATCAACGTCGTGAAGATGGCGAAAATAGACAACCTCACGAGTCGAATGGTTCTATTGCTCAAAAACATCAGGACAACGACGAAGGAGAAATCGCTTCGCCCCAAGACATTGAAAGTAAACCTTTTGAAAAAAAGCCGTTACGTTCTCATGTGAATGTTCCTGTGCCGACAACTCGCGGCAAACTTTCTGATGATTTAGAGGAAGAGTTTGAAGAACTATTCGGCGGAGCGGAACTTGATACGATACTCGGAAATATCGACCAAGTTGCATCGCAAGCGCTTATTGAAACAGAAACAAAACAAAGTGGAAAGATCGCGTCGATTGGAAAAGAAAGCGTTTTCGTTGATCTAGGCGGACGTGAACAAGGTGCGGTGCCGCTAAAACAGTTCAAAGAAAATCCGACGGTCGGCGAAACGATTGAAGTGATTGTGGTACGATTTCTTGCCGATGACGGCTTATACGAATTGTCGTTGCCGCTTGCGGCTGCTGATGTTTCGGATTGGTCGCAAATTGAGAACGGTATGATAGTTGAGGCAAAAATTACGGGACATAACACCGGCGGATTGGAGTGTGAAGTCAATAAGTTACGTGGTTTTATTCCGATGAGCCAAATTTCAATTGTCCGTGTCGAAGACGCTCAACCTTTTGTCGGACAAAAACTTCCGTGTATTGTTACCGAATGCAATCCGTCGCGCCGCAATCTGGTGTTAAGTCATCGCGCGCTTTTGGAAAAAGAAAATGAAGAAAATCGACAAAAATTGCTTGCGGAACTGGAAGTTGGACAAACTAGAGATGGTTTGGTAAGAAAGCTAATTGATGTTGGTGCGTTTGTCGACTTAGGAGGCGTAGATGGTTTTCTTCCGATAAGTGCGTTGGCGTGGGGACGAATCCGTCATCCGAGCGACATTATTTCCGAAGGTCAGCGGATTCGTGTGCGGATTGTCACCATTGACATCCCCAAAAATCGAATTTCGCTGAGTTATCGTGATGAGGCGTCTGATCCTTGGCTGGATATCGAAAACACGTTTTCTGAAAATACCAAAGCGCATGGCAAAGTGACGAAAGTTATGGATTTCGGAGCGTTTGTGGAATTGATGCCCGGCGTCGAAGGAATGATTCATATCAGTGAACTTTCGTTGAAACGAGTCAATCGCGTTTCTGATGTTGTTCAAGAGGGCGATTCAGTTGATGTTTTGGTGTTGTCGATAGATAAGACGAATAAACGAATCGCTCTTTCGATGAAACAACTGATGACTCCGCCGGAGTCCGAACAAATTTCGACTGAAAATGCGGCGGACGAAAACAAAGAAGCGATACCGGAAAAAACAACAAGAGTCAACAAACTGCATAAAGGCCAGTTAAAAGGCGGACTTGGCGGAAAAAACGACGGCGGCAAGTTCGGCTTGAAATTTTAACGCCATCCGGTTTTGTTTATTTGCTCAAACAATCAACAGAAAATATTTTTAATATGAAATTTTTAAGTAAGCTTTTTCAATAAATTTTTTCTAAAAAACTGCGCGATTCTTCATGTTCTTCGTGGTAAATAAAAAGTTTGCTATTTGTGAATTGTTTGAGCTATTGAGAACCTTTCCCTTCTTTTCAAAGTTGTCATGAACATTATGAAAAAAGTCACATTCTCTGCAATTTTAATCGTAATTTTTCTTTCAGGTTTCTTTCAAGAATCTGCGTCGGCGCAATTATTTCGGCGTTTTGCGAGAAATCAGGAAGACGAAAACAAAACCAGTACAATTTCCAAAATCAATCGTGAAAATTCTGAAAGAGACGCTATTGCGGAAACGCCGACAATATTGCTTTCGGAAGAATTGAAAAATGAAATGATTGGTAAAATTTTAGTACGCCCCGCACCGGATTTTATGAGCGGCGATCCGCTTGCGAAGGCGGCGAAACAATTCAAACCACCGATAATTCGCACTTCGCGACGACCAGAAACTTTCACAGATACCGAAATCAACATTCAACCACCGCGCGTGCGGTTGCAACAAAAACCGCCGCAAAGCCAAACCATACAACAAGCGGTATATCAATCTTCGGACGCTGAAAACAAAAATAATCCTACTGTTCCAATGCAATGGATTGAGCGCAAGCCCAACAACTCCACCGAAAATAAATTACTTTCCATTTTTGGCGAGGGACAGCCGGAAAAAAACTGATTATTCATTTTGGGGAACGGCACTATTTGAAAACACAAATAGGAAGATTTCTGATTCTTTCGTTTTTGGGGACAATATTTGGAAACGAAATCGAAAACTATGGCGTCAGTTGCCCAAGCCAAATCAATCCGTACTGGGCAACTGAATACTTACTGTTTCATCGGAAAATATTACTATTGCAGCCCTTATTGATCACACTTCCCCTTAGTAGCCCCACATTGCCCCCCAACTATGCGCCCTTATTTTCGTTTGTTTTGAGAAAAATCCATGATCTAAAAAATAAGGGCATAAGGGCGCGTTTGGGGACTTTGTTGGCTACTAAGGGAAACTTGATAAATAAGGGCAGCAATAGTAAAATCTTTCGGATAAATTAGTACAAGTCACGCAATTTCACTTGGTATTTTTCATATCAAGAGAAATTGAGGAACTTCGTAGCAGTTCCCTTAAAAAACATTAGGATTTTTCTCGAAATTTAGCTCCGAAACTGAAATTTCTGTTTCAGATGAAACCTTCTGGACAAACACACCGTTGCGATTGCACACAACATGTTTGGCACTTCGCAGACACATTCCAGTGAGACCGCGACAACAATGTTTCCCCAAAAAAACGTTGATTTCCTTCTTGCGATTCATACTTTAGAGGAACCGCAAGTGCTGGCGTATGACCAAAGAACCTTAATCCCAATTGCCTAGAAAACAACAGCTGGTGTAATCGAGGATGTCCTGTCGAAAAACAAGTGCCATTGAAACAATTGGATGTGATCGTTGTCAGCGGAAAGAAAACGTCATCATAATACGGGTAATTCTTATAGAGGAATACCAACGCCTTGAGATAGTCCTGTGTATTTGGTATTGGATCGTCAACGTAAATCGGACAATGGCAGACCAACGGAAATGCAAATCCGGAATAGCGATTGGCATGAAGATATGTATCAACCATCATTGGTTGATGTCGCTTATTTCCAAATCGCCTCCATTATACCACACAAACGGAATTTTAAATCCATAATCGGAAAAATGTCTCAGCGTTTCTGTGTCGCTACTATCATTTTTGGGTGAACACGTATGAAACAGGCGGAAATGATACTGAAACAAAAAATCTTTTTCTTCTTCAGAACACTTTTTAAATAGTCCAAAGAGACTGATGGAAAGCAGATTCTTTTCTATCATCGCCTCCAATTTTTTGCAAAAGTCAACGAACATTGCTTGCCACGAGATGGACGGTTTTGAAAAATGAATGGTTACATGGATACGGCAATAATGCGGACACGAAACGATCAACCGCTCTGTCATCTCTCGAAAAGCAATGTCAAGACAGTCCTCAAGAATGAGATGAACGGTTACCGAAGCTCTATCAAAGACTTCTAAAAAAGTGGACAACGATTGTTTGACGTATTCCCGGTTTTGTTCTTTTTCAAGAATCTGTCTGGGAATGATTTGTTTCCGAATACCGGTCGAATCAAAGACCAACAATCCGCATCGGGAATGGTGCTTGCCAAATTCAGTACCGATACAATCGACGTGTGAAAATGCAAACCCCATCGCTTCCAAAAATCAATCACTTCGTCCGTGATCAACGTGGCATTGGTTGTCGCCGTGATAAAAAGCGAAATATTTTCTTGCTTCGCCCGACGGAATGCAAATGGCACTCATTCTTTCAGGAATGAAAAATTCAAGAGCGGTTCGCCTTCCATCAAGGCAATGGTGAGTGTTTTATTTTCTGAAGCGGCATGAAGTGCCCAAACAACCGCGTCAAACGCCACCTCCCTCGAAAGATGCCACTCTCCTTTGTCCCATTTGTAGCAGTAAGCACATCTCAAATTACACGCTGTCGTAAAATCCAGATCCACTTCGGCAAGGGGCGTCGTCTCGGAATAAGCGGAAAGATTCAAGGTTCTCATTTTTGCGTCACCAATAAAAGTTCGTTCATCGAAATTCCGGCTTTCATAGCCGCCTCGTACATTTTTTTGGCGTTGTCATGCTTCTCACGGGATGGCGGCCCCACTGCCAGTGCCCTGTATCCAGTGACAGAACGACCAGAAACTGCTTTTCGTCATTCAGAAACTGACAAAGACGATAGGAAAACGCAAACGGCTCCGAAACGGGAGGAATGCTCTGCGACACTTCCCCCTCCAGAGTCTCCGCTGAAACACATTGAAAAAAACCACCAAGAGCGTTATGTTTCGCATGAATCAAAATACGGCTGTTGCCTATCAGCAGGGGAAAAACCGGATCCACTGACCGGAAAAAACGGATGAACATTCAATTTTTTCGTCTGAACGACGGTGCCGTCCGTCTTCATCCTTGTAAAAACAGAATCACTCCCTTTTATTCCGGCGGGAGTCTTATAAGTGAAAAAACGGAGTTCGTGATCCCTGTATTTCAGGTTGCTTGTGATCAGGTTTCCTGATAGATTTTTTATCACCGAAAATTCACCGGACCGATCCACTGCGAAAACGGAAGTGGCTACCATACCTCCCTTCCCGTGAAATTCCGGAGTAGTGCAGTAAATGGTGTCACCAGTGTCGTTCCAGCAAAGAGCATAACCGGACAAGCTCCCAAAATCCCCCGATCCGGATTGAAGGGCAACCAGAGGCTTCAATGCGCCAGCCTCCAGCGAAAGGATATACAAAACAGTGTTGAAAGCATCATCTTTCGGCAGTGCCTTTTGGTTGACAAACAGTGTCTTCTGATCACGTTCCCCTGTGAACAACAACGCTGCGTTGGAAATGAACGCAAGTGGGAATTTCTAAAAACCTCACCTCAATGTCGGCAAGTTCTTATTTTTTAATGGTGAAATTGTTGAAGATTGGGGTTTTTAGAAGTTCCCAAGTGTTTTTCCGTCTGGAGAAAACGCGGCGGCAACAATCTGGGAAATGCCGGGCAACTCGGCAACCAGTCGATAATCCTCCGGACTTTTCGGCGGCCAGTTACTGACGTAAATTTTTTGCCCTGTGATTCGTTGACATGTTTCAAATGCTTCGCGACCCCTGAAAACACTGACAACGAAATAGGTATAAAAGAGTTCGGGAGAAACCGGTTCCCGTCCGAAGACGGCAAGCGTTCGATTGTCTTCGGAAAGCACCGCATACGGAAGGTAGGGTCCCGTCACCTCGGCAGGAAGCGGAATACTAACGAACGTCCACCCGATAGCATGTCTTGGGAAACACCACGATGGAAGAAACGGATCAAAAAGGGGGTAAGCAATAGAACCACGATAATGATCCCCAAAATCTGTTTTTTTTTCATGTTTTTGTTTTTTTATGTTTTTTGCCAAATGCAATTTGATTAACCAATATACATTATGTTATTGGAAAATAGAATGTTACAGCGATTTTGAGCATATCATCTGCTCTGCCATGTCTATTAACACAACGTATACATCTTACGGCGAGAAATTGCTCTCTTATTTCGTCTAGACTTATTGCATTTGAGTTTTCGGTTTTATGAATAGAGATCAAGCCGGATTTTACAGTATAACGACGCCAGTGAAAACCGAAATTTCAAGTGCAACAAGTATATAATAATATCAGCAACCAATAAAGAGCAATTTCTTATGATGAAAAATATGCCACACAAAAACAGAACTTGCAAGAGGGATCAGGAAATAAATTTAGGGACATTGACGAAAAAGATGCTGCTTTGGTAACGTATTGCCATACAAATAGTTACGGATATTTCGTTTAAAAATCTTTACGAAAGTTGATATAAATAAAAATTTTACATGCCGATTGGTGCCTCCCAAAATTTCATGTTAAATTTCATGTTATATTTCTCACCAATGAGAAAAATAACATCCAAACTGCATAAACTACCGCGCCCACTGTAATATTTTTTTGATATATGTCTTGCGGAATCGAAAAACGTATCGTACAATTCTGCAATGGAATCTGTCTTGAGGCAGAATTCTTTGTCATAGTAAAGATTCGTAACTATTCAGTCGTTCAAACCACATAAATCCGTACCGGACACTTGGCAATTACAGTCAATCGAAAGACTT
>JAIRYX010000453.1 GCA_031267635.1 Planctomycetaceae bacterium | reverse complement strand
CAAGTCTTTTACTCGCGTGGTCAATTTTTAGCAGCTTATCAATTTATCCGCATAGTTTATCTTACTTCAACGAACTTGCCGCGATTCTTCCAACGCCCGAAGATAAAAACTATCCGCATCCGCCGCCGGAAATTTCTGAAACCGCTTGGCAACAGAAAACGTTTTTTCAAAAAACAAAGTCCATTCTTTCCGCCGGATCACGCAACGGCGCGCGTCATTTACTTGATTCCAATATTGATTGGGGACAAGATTTATTTTATTTGGAAAAATGGTATCAAAAACATCCCGAAGCGAAAGATATGAAAGTCGTATGTAAAAACTACTCGTTAAAATTGACAAAAATCTCGTTCCAAGAAATGCCGCCCGCAAATAATCCGCAACCCGGTTGGTACGCCTTGAGCGTTAATTCCATTTACAACCGTGAAAAGCAATACCGCTATTTTCTCAATTTTGAGCCGGTTGCAACGGCGGGATATTCAATTTATATTTATCATATTACACAAGACGAGATCGACAAGCTACACTCCTCACACTTGGAAACTCAATCTTCATTCTCAAAGGGACGTTAAGGACAAAAGGGACTTGGGGGACATGGTGAACAATACACACTGTCTTAAAAAATGAATTTTCAAGTGAAATGAGTTTATTGAAACAACATTCCTGCGTAACCGACAACACGTTGTAAATCGCCGGAGCGGACGCCGCTTGTGGTGTAACCAATCGGAATAGATTTTTGCAAAACGCCGAGCAATTGTAATGTTTGGAGAACAAACGCGGCGGCATAAACTCCGCACATCGAAATTTGTTTGCTGATGACCGTTTCAAAAAACCGTTCGGGATTGAGCGTTGCGACGACGTCAAGAGCGATTTTGTCAACCAACCGCGTCGTTTCTTCCGATGCAAAATGATTCATGTCGGAAGAAATAATGAATAACGGACGCGGCAATGTTTGTTCGTGTCGCAAAAGATTTGTGAATTGTGCCGCCGATTCCGCGATTTCATGCCAATCTCCGCCAGTCATCGTTACGCCAACTACTTTTACATCCGGTTTGAGCCGCGAGAGAATCGGTAACAACACTTCAATCGCATGTTCGTGTTTATGCGGTGTTTCGTCAAACTGAAACCCCCGAACCGATTCGGCAAGACACGACGCCCAACGAAGATCAGCGGCAACTTGTCCAAACGGAACGCCCCACGTTTCATAAGGCGCGACCGCCCAGTTTGTGCCGCCAGCACGATGTTTCGGTGCGAAAATAAACACCGTTTCAGGAATCGCTGTCCGCATTAACGTTTGCGCCATCAAGCGTCCTGAAAAGCCCCAACCCGCGTGCGGAACCAGTGCGGCAACCGCCGGAATCGGCGAATCAAGCGGAATTGGCGGCGTTTGCTCTTTTCCGAACATCGAAAGAATATTGTCCTGCGTATTCTTTTTTTGCGTAAAATTATCCCGTGCATCCTCCGGCACAACATCACCCGGCGCAAACATTCGGCTGAGTTCCGCTTCGATTTCTTTTGCGTGTTTCGGGTAAAACGCTCCGGCAAGCGCTGCAGGACGCAGTTTTGGAAAAATCGGCGGACGTTCTTCGCTTGCCAACGCAAAATTATTCGACGTGGAACAGGTTTCAAAACTATAAATGCAGCTTGTTTCTTCGGAAAAAATATCCGCGTCCAATTTTTCGAGCAACAGATCGAATAGTTGCTCCGCCGTTTGCGATTTGTCATAAACAATCGCCCAACGGCTACCAACGCTCAACATCAAACTTCGCTGCGTGTTAATTCCGCTCAAATCATACGATTTCAAGCTACCGTGAATCGCGACGTCCCATTGTAAAAAGAGGTCGAATCTCGTTTGCAACAAGTCAACCGTGTCGGGACCGATACGCCGGATTTGCTCGGCAAGTACGCCCGCAAATTCCGACAACTCGCTTTGCAAAGGAATGTTTGCTTGTACACCGTTTCTCGCACAAGTCAACGGCGACGCATCGGGCAACGTAATTGTCAACGCAACGCCGGTCATGTTTCCGTCGTAAAATTCCGGTTGGTAATAGCTCGGCGTCATGCCATCAAGATGACGAAAAAAATTATCGCGTGCCGCGTTGCAAAGTCCAACCACGTCGCGTTGACGCGGACCTTTTGGTTGCGCCGAAAATGTTTGTTGAATTCGCTCGTGCGCCAGCACTTCGGAAAAATTACCGGAAATAACGGTACCTTCAAAGACGGATATTTCCGCGTTATCGTCGAGCCAAGCATTGGTCGGCAGATCGGCTTTTTTGCAAACCGCTTCGAAAAACTGCAACGTGTCAAAATGTCGCTCTTTCGCCACGCCGGGCAACAGCAACCCTTTTTTATTCTCCTGGGAAATTTGCAGTCCGTGCTTTCCAATTTCAACGGCGTTAAGCCGGTTGCGTCCTTTTTCTTCAAGTTTCCGCATTCCGCCGAGTATCCAAACCTCGACTTCGAGTCTCGGCAATTCGGTTGGCGAGATCGGCGGAAAACGTGGATCGTCGGTTGCGGAACGCGCGGCGGCTGTTTCAATCGCAACCCCAAGCGGCATTTGTTCCTGCGCCAGACATCCCATACACGCACGCAACGAACTGTCACGTTTCAGCGAAACAAACGCGCCCAGTACCATTTGCCGCGACAATTCGTTGCCGAGCAGTTCATCAGCGAGCGTCTCCGGCTGTTGCAATACCGCCGCAACAATACGTTGACACGCCAATTGAAAAATAGACTGTTTTTGAGAATGACTTAATTCAGGAACGTTGGGAATGGGCATGATTTTTATTCTTTTCGCATAACGTTAATTTTTCGTAAATATCAAATAAAACCGCTAAACGTTCTTGATCGTCCGCAAACGGTTTGGAGCGATAACAGAGATCGACGGCTTTGTCCAATTCCCGATGCGCTTTAAGTAACTCTTTCGGCATTGTCAGCGGATCATACAACGCGGCAAATGTTTCATGAGAAAATGATTTACGTACCGCTAATACTTTTTTTGCTTTTTCCATAACGAGATTTTTTTGTTTTTCTGTCGCATTAGGCCAAGGAAAATTGTTATACACAACAGAGCTTGAATATTGATAATCGGATTTCATTCTGCCGCAAACATGTTTCATCCAAACATTGTGCATATAAGAAGAAAGAATACCAAAATGATAATTATTAGCATTGGCAACAAGCAACGTACTTCCGCTGGCAATATTTGCCGGAGACATAAATCCAATAGGAATATAACGCCGCCGTTCTGAAGAGACCTTAGGAATTAATAAATATGTTGTTCTCGGTTGCCGTATTTCCCCAAATAATGTTGGGGAATTAGCTAATTCTTTAGTTTGACTTCTATCGCTATTCAAACGATATTCGCGGATTTTATTTATTCTTTTTCTTACAAGTTGACTTTTGTTAATTAGCCCTGGTGGAGCATCAACAAGCCAAAGACACCAACGTTCTAATCCGTTTATAAATTCATTACCACCATAAAATCTGCGAATATAAGGTTTCAGCTCAGAACATTCTTTAAGTAATTTCTTACGTTGTTCCATTCCAAACGTTAAACCAAATTCATCTGAATCGCCCCTCGCTTTATCGATCATCATTGAACCGTAATTCATTATAGGAACATCTGAAATTGGAAAGCGTCTTGAACAAATTGGTATATTATTTCCTTGTACCAGATAAGGATTAATATTTTTTACCTGACGCGAATGAATACCGGTTTTATCTTCGTAAAATAAATATTTTGTTGTTGGATCAAAATGTCCAACCCCAATAATGACGCAATGCACATGGGCTTTCCCTTTTGCTTCGCTTGTCCAGATAAACGGACGATAAGCAAAATGAATATTTATTCCTTTACGAAAAATTTCATTCCATAAAACGCCAACTTGCTCGCCTTGTGTAATAGAGTTTGTTGAGAGAAAAGCAGTACGGATACATGTTTTTTCAATGTAATAAGCTGCTTTTATAAACCAATTTGCAACATAATCCAAAATTCTATAATTTTTTATTCCGTTCAAAACCAAATCAGCGTCGGCTTTTTGTTTCTGTGTTTGTTCCTTTTTACCCGCATACGGCGGATTTCCCAAAATATACGAACATTTGTTTTTGGGTAAAACGTCATTCCAATCTATTTGCAAAGCGTTTTCCAAAATAATTGTCGGTGATTTTTTGAGCGGTAAGCGGACAAAATATTTTCCGAAACGAACGGACGCTTCGATATTCATTTGATGATCCATAATCCAGAGCGCCGTTTCCGCAATGCGTACAGGAAATTCTTGAATTTCAATACCGCAAAATTGATCGACATTCACTTGCGTAAGATGCAATAA
>JAIRYX010000416.1 GCA_031267635.1 Planctomycetaceae bacterium | reverse complement strand
TTAAGTGCTCCGCCTGGGGAGTATGGTCGCAAGGCTGAAACTCAAAGGAATTGACGGGGGCTCACACAAGCGGTGGAGGATGTGGCTTAATTCGAGGCTACGCGAAAAACCTTATCCTAGGCTTGACATGCTGGATACTACTCCTGAAAGGGATGTTAGTTGCCTCCGGGTGAAACAAGCACAGGTGCTGCATGGCTGTCGTCAGCTCGTGTCGTGAGATGTCAGGTTAAGTCCTTTAACGAGCGAAACCCTTGTCACTAGTTGCCAGCGAGTAATGTCGGGGACTCTAGTGAGACTGCCTTCTGTTCATGAGGAGGAAGGTGGGGATGACGTCAAGTCCTCATGGCCTTTATGCCTAGGGCCGCACACGTCCTACAATGGTACACACAAAGGGAAGCAAAATCGCGAGATCAAGCAAATCCCCAAAAATGTGCCCCAGTTCGGATTGTAGTCTGCAACTCGACTACATGAAGTCGGAATCGCTAGTAATCGCGGGTCAGAATACCGCGGTGAATATGTTCCTGAGCCTTGTACACACCGCCCGTCAAGCCACGAAAGTGGGGGGCATCCGAAGTCGCCAACGCAACCCTATGGGAGCTAAGTGCCGAAGATGAACTCCGTGATTGGGACTAAGTCGTAACAAGGTAGCCGTAGGGGAACCTGCGGCTGGATCACCTCCTTTCTAAGGATTACTTAGAATGTTTGAGTTGGTAACAACTTAAACTGATAAGTATGGAGCTGATCTTTACAAAACTCACAAAACTATCACGACCATTGTATATTGAAAAACGTCAAGAGTTATTAATTCTTGGCGTTTTTTTTATTTTCTAATCGGTAGGTATAAAACATTCGCCTTTAGGCAAAATCTTTAGTTTTTTCGTTTGATTGTGATAACGTTCGACTATGGAAAATTATCTCAAAACTTCACATAGTCGCTACGATATTAAATGTCATTTTGTGTTGATGACGAAATGCTGCAAGCAAGTTTTAACAAGTGCAAACGAAAATTCCATTAGCATAGAAAAGCACTTCCGTTTTAATAAAACATTTTCAACAAGATTTATTCCTTGAAAAACATATGGACTTATGAATATTTTGGGAGAGATTTTTAAAAATTCCCTAAAAAAACGAAACCTGATAGATTTATCAATCCGTTTTTTCCGCAAGAGCATCCAACGCATCTCCTTGCAAACGATATGTTATCCAGTCCGGTATGCGACATCCGCCAAGCTTTTCGTAAAAAGCGATACTGTTGGCATTCCAGTTGAGAACCATCCAATCTAGCCGAAAATAACCGCGAGACTTGGCAATTCGGACAAATTCGTGAAAAAATTGTGTGCCGATTCCGTATCGGCGAAACTCGGGGCGGACAAATAAATCTTCGAGATAAATTCCCATTTGTCCACGAAAAGTAGAATAAGTGAAATAGTAAAGAGCAAAACCGGCGGGCTTCCCTTCATATTCCGCAATTAACACTTCAATTTGCCGTGAAGAAATCCATTCCCGCACGGTGCTTTCCGTGATAAACACCGTATCTGAAAGATGTTCATAATCAGCTAATTCGCGGATAAATTGTAAAACCAAAGCTGCATCATCAACTACGGCAATCCGCATGGTAATTTTGTCATTTGCCATTTGTTGCACCAAATAAAAATTTACTGCTTATTCACAATTGAGGGATTGATTGATTTATACAATACTGTAATGATTCAGTATGTGTTCTCAAGCCAAATAAATCCGCACGGCAACTAGTTGACTACTACGCAGTTCCTCAATTTCCCTTGATATGAAAATGTCAAATTTATAGATATTTTACGCTGAAAAATGTCAAGTGAACTTGCGTGACTTTGTACGAGGCAGTTGCCCAGGACGCATTTATTTGGCTTGGGAAACTGACGCCATCGTTTTCTATTGCGCTTTCAAATATTGTCCCTCAAAAACGAAATAATCAAAAAATTACACTCAATTTTCAATGCTATTCATTTTAGCATAATAAGAAGATTTTTTCAGCAGTTCCTCGTGCGTGCCGATTTGCTCAATAACTCCGTCGCGCATAACAACAATACGATCCGCAAGTGTCAGCGCACCAATACGATGTGTCACAATGACTGTTGTACGGTTTCCAATAAAGTCTTTGAGCGCGTCATGAATCATTTTTTCGCTTTGTATATCAATTTGGCTTGTCGCTTCGTCCAACAGAAAAATTCCGGGATTGTGTAAAATCGCTCGTGCCATCACGATACGTTGACGCTGCCCGCCGGAAAGGAGACTTCCACCCGGTCCGACATTCGTTTCATAGCCGTTTTGCAGCTCGTTCAAAATAAAATTGTGAGCGTTGGCTTTCTTCGCTGCCTCAATAATTTCGGCTTCCGTCGCGTCGAATGTTCCATACCGGATATTTTCGTAAACCGTATCATTAAAAAGAGTTGGCTCTTGCGATACCAGACCGGTCAAATGGTACAAATCCTGCATTTTGATTTCTCGTAACGGAATTCCGTCAATCCGAATTTCCCCTTGTGTCGGATCGGCAAATCGCGAAATTAAACTCAAAAGCGTGCTTTTTCCGCATCCGCTAGGACCGACGATCACTACAGTTTCACCAAATCGCAATGTTAATGAGATATCTTTTAAAACTGGTCGATTGGGTTCGTATTCAAATGTCAGGTGATCAATGTTTATTTGATTTTCGTACTTTTTAAGATGTTTTGGGGAATCGCAGTCACGGACTTTCGGCACACGATCCATCAAGCCGAAAACTCTGTCTGCGGCAGCAGTTGCAGCTTGAAATTGTTGAAAAATGTCGGACAATTTTCTTGCCGGATCCGCCGCACCCGCCAGTAACGCGAAGAAAAGAATCAGTCCTTGTACAGTCAACGGTTCGGCGGGCATTGGCAAACCGAATAAACTGTTCGGAGCATGTAAAATAATGTGTGCGCCAGCAAGAATAGCGCACGAAATCATTAACATTCCCATGACTTCCGTCAACGGATTGGTCAACGAGCCGTATTTGGCGACTTTCATGCCGAGATGGTAAGAAGTCATGTTGGTTCGGCGGAATTTCGTAAATTCAAACCGTTCCGCCGCAAAACTGCGGACAATGCGAATCGAACGAAGCGACTCTTCCAAGCGTGCGAAAACTTGAACGCCTTGTTCTAATGATTTTCGTACCGTTCGTTTAATTGATTTTGCAACCCAAGTAATCAAATATGCCGCTAATGGAACCAGAATAAGCGTTAAAACGAGAAGTTGCCAACTGATTAACGCCGCGCCCAATAAACATGTGACCATTTTGATCGGTTCGCGCACCATTTTTCCGTACAAAACTCCAAGTCCTCCAGAAAGCGAACCGACATCGCCAGTCAAACGGCTCATTGCGTCCGCGATTCCCGATTTACTGTATTCATTGGGATCGTGCGTTAAAATTTTTCGGTACAAGTCGTTACGTAATTCTGTGATACTTAATCCCGTGATTCTTGACACGAGAATCGAGTGAAATATGGTCAGCATTCCTTTCAAAATGGAACCGAAAAGGATAAAACCGACTAGTAACAAAATGGTCAAAAAAGGATCAATCGGCGTCCATTCCTTGACATAAGGTGAAAAAAATTTTAAGAATTTGATTTTTGTTTCAATGCCCCAAAAACCGGAAAGCTGTTTTTTGAGTTGCTTAATCTTTTTTGTGTTGATTTCTAGCAACTTTGCGTCGTTTGGCACGTTTTTTTCGGTATTGACAATTTGTTCCTCCAATTCCAATTTGTGTTTTTCCTGTTCTTCGATCTGTCGATCTACCCAATCGTGTAAATTTCCCCCTTTGAACGTAAGGTCAATGAACGGAAGGATTATCGTAATGTTACCACCCCAAAGTAAACCGATTCCTAATGCACAACACATCGCCAAAACAAGCGACCATTTGTATTTGAACGTTTTTCGTATTGCTCGATATAAATTATTCATTTTTACATTATTTGTTTATTTTTAACCACAATTTGTTTTCAGTGATGTTACTTTTGTAAACATATACATGTTGCATCAACTTTGCGACTGAAACAATAATGATTATACACGAAATGCCAGACAAAAGGAACAGTAATTTTTATCGTGCAAAATAAGAAAAACAGGTAAAATGAAAAATTTTCTTTGTTGTATTGCTGCCTAAAATCGTTATAATCTCTTTTTAGAGAAATTTTACTTTTCAAAATGGCTATTTTATCTTTTCTTTCTAACAATGTATTGTGTAAGAAGAATATTTTTGATTGTTCAATTCTGTTTCGCTTTTCTGCTGGGGCTTGTTCCGGCATGGGGAGCGGAAAAAATACCGATTGAATCAATGAATGTAGAAATGGTTTCACAAGCTATACATCTCACGGCGAGAAATTGCACTTTTATTTCATCTGTAAGAATACCGGTAACGAATCAATGGCAATTTCTTACCGTGGAATGTAATTATCCGTACCCGAAAGATTTTATGATTGATAGACAAATTTTATTCCTTTCCCCCAATGTGAAATAAGCAGGAAAATTCGTTGTTGCAGACAATTGATACATGTCATTTTCGTGACTAAATATAGGGAATTTCTAAAAACCCCCATCAAATATTCGTAAACCCTTATTTTTCAACGGTCACATTTGTTGAAAATGAGTTTTTTAGAAGTTTCCTATATTTGTGGGCATAATGCTCTTTTGGGGGAACTTGTCAATCGGCAATTTTCGTTTAAACTTATTATCTATAAGTTTTTTAGGATATTACCGTTTTTCGGGACGGTTCTATGGAGGGTAAGCGAATGGCTAGCGGTCTCACTGGAAATGAGATGCCCCTTGACCGGGGTTGCGGGTTCGACTCCCGTGCCCTCCGCTGTTTGAAAAAGGTTCATAACTCTGGAATTACGAAAATGTTATGGCTTTTGTTTTGTGATTTATCATTAAAATCAACAACATTGGAAATTATTTGATTTGGAGGAACTTGAGCGTGGGTGTTAAAAAATCTGGAAAAGGGCGTCGTAAACTTGGTCGTAAAAAACGAAAAATGCGATCACGTATTCGTCACCGTAAGAGCTAATCACGCTCGTTGTTTTAATTGTTGAATATTTAGAAACGACAAAAGATGTAAATTTATGTCTTTTGACGTTTCTTTTTGCGCATGTTTGAAAAATATGCAACAATGAAGAAATTTTGTCTTCGACTCTCTCAAAAGTGAAATAATAGGATTTCAGCAACGAATAAAGGGGAGTATTCTTGCCTTTGCATAAATTTGTTTGTAACTATTCAGTCGCTCAAACCCAAATAAATCCGCACAGGGCAACTGAATAGTTACGATTTTATATAGGGAGTTTCTAAAAAACTCATTGTCAACAAATTTTACCGTTGATAAATAAGGGCGGCTATAGTAAAATCTTTTGGGGAATCAGTCAATGGAGACGTCGTCATTAAGATCGTTGCCCAGTGTGGATTTATACTCGTCACATTTTAAAATTTGTTCTCACAAAGACACCAAGAATACCGCGTGATTCTGAAAATCAATTCTTTATGCCTCCGTGTCTTTGTGAGAAAACATAAATTTAACGTAGTTTTAGTATATTTGTCTGATCAACTGAATAGTTACAGTATTTTATAAATCCCTCCTCCACGTGTGAAATAAGCGGAATTTTTTTTGTTGGAGCTTGAATATTTACAAAACAAAGAAAGGAAAGAAATGAAAACAAACTTTTTACTAACGTCTCTTTTTTTACTGGCGTTTGCGTTCAATCTGTATGCGGGCGATGAAAATCGTGTTGTTTTTGACGGTGCGAAAAATCTGCCGGGAAATGGAAAACATATTGTTTTTCTCGCGGGCGACGAAGAGTATCGAAGCGAAGAAATGTTGACGCAAATGGCGAGAATCATGGCGGAGCGGC
>JAIRYX010000399.1 GCA_031267635.1 Planctomycetaceae bacterium | reverse complement strand
CTTTTTTGCATATATCCCCATCAATAGATTCATCAACAATTGGATGGACTGTAATTGGATTAACCGTAATATTTCCTGATTTTGAGTTCACTACTTTTGTTTTGTCTATAGTGAAACCAGTAGCAAAGTTTTCAAGAGGATTAAGCCACGTCATAAAACTATTGCATGGAATAATACCTATTTGTTGAAAATCAGGAATAGAGTAATCCCGCGTACTCAGTCTTTTTTTCAACCAACCCGCACTATCAGCGGGATTCATAACAATATGATTTTCCTGAATATACATTACGGCGTTGGGGAACGGATCTGCTTGCTGATCTGTCTCTTCTTTTGGGGGAGGTTTTGGGATATTAGGGTCAACGTGCATAATTGGTTGTAAATCCAGACAAACGAAAGAATCGGGTATATCGCAATTTGAGCAATAGAAATTGGTTCGCTTTTTTTCGTTTTTTTTTATAAAAAAACGCTCTCGATCAAACGTTATATCCATTGTATAACTGCTTGCGTGCGTAGTACCGCTTCCACGTCCTTCATATTTCGATTGAAGAATCATTTGTCCTGAATTTATCTTTTTGCGTCCTTCAATACATTGTGCAAGTATTTGTTTTGCTTCTTCAAAGGAATCCGCGAATGCAATATTTTTTAAAGAATATCCAAAGACAAAACAACAAATAATAATCCATTTTGACATGAGCATTTTCTTTTCCTGTATTATTGGCGATTGAAAATTTTTAGTAATTTGGGTTGAAAGATTTACAAGACTTAATTTGGTAGTTCGTTCTTCGAGGATATATGCTACGTTCTCATTTGCAAAGCAGACGCATTGGTCACACTCTTATAACAACCTCCGAAAAATCCTTTCAAGCTAGTGTTACCTTTTGATTTTATGCGGGGTTACAGATACGAACACCCCCAAACGGGGTTTTCAGAGGTTGCTCTATGGTTGTTGCCTAAAATTGGGTCATGACATTTCATTGTTCAGGACAAGATTCAGATAAATTTGCTTGAGCGGTATCGGAATACAATTTCATTACACAAAATGGAGCCAGTTCACCTGGTTCAGTTGTCGTATTTATCACACAATTATGAGAAGTAGTACACCACTCAGTTGCTCCTGGAATTATACGGCTTCCTGGTGCGCTTGTCACACTAAAAGGACCATCCATATTTACTTCAAGTCCACCACCTGAACAAAACACATACCCTCCAGATTCACCTGGGGTAGTTAAATTTCCACCAAAAACACATTCATCATGTTCTGGATCATATGTATTTTCGCAACTACTACATGCTGCTGGTGCTTCTTTAGTGTTGGAACAATTCGTATCAGCCCAGACACAAGCGGCATCAAAACTTGCTAATCCCAAACCAGCACTAACAATCAATGCCAACAAACCGCAATCAATCAGATTCAACTTCTTCATTTTTTTCTCCTTTTAAGGAATTGTTTATTTGGCTTGCTCATACAAACCATCAATGGTTGAAAATTTTAACAGTAAAATCTTCTCGTTAACACTACACACTTTATATTATAACAATAAAGCAGAAACAAAATATCACTAAAATCTAATAATCTTCAAAAATAAAGAAAATTTATCAATAATCTTATTTATATTTTTTGTATTTTGTCTATTTTGATAATGTAAGAATGAATTACGTTGAATACTGGAGTTCGCTGATATCGAATTTTAGAAAATTTTAGCGCTGTGTTATGATTTTTTGACTCTGAAATTTTCAGGATATTGGGAGGTAATGAAGTCATTTTTTCAATTTTATCGAAATTCAGTGGAATTTTTGTGATTAACGATTGGACTTTTCCGTCAAATCAGCTAAATTACATAAAGAAAATTTGTTAATGAGGAGATTTTATCCCGAAGACATGGAAAATATCGTGGTATTTTTCATTTTCAGGAGAAGCAAAGATTTTCGATGAAAAAACGAATGTTAAAAAAATTTATGATATTTCTGCGGCGGCAACAAGTTGTGACGGCTTTGCCGTTTCAAAAGCCAATCTCACTCATGACAAACACAGCGAAAAAATGCCCATGTTGTAAAAAACGGGGACTTATTTTACACGAACAAAATTTCGTTCACGAAATCTACGAATGCAAATTCTGCGGACAAATCGTTCAAGCTTACTCGTTTTGGCTACGAATCACTATTGCTGCCCCGATTCTTTTAATCTTCTTTATTGCGATTATTATAGTCATGCTTTTTTAAGTTTTGCCACGCAAGCTCACGAAAAATTTCTACTATTGTAGATAAGCCAACGCCGTCGTAACGGCATTTTGAGTCAATGAAGAGTTTAGAATTTCTACTATTATAGATAATTCGATAACGCCGGAATCTTTTTGGGTCAATAAAGATTCAAAATCTATTTCTTTTCCGATTTCGCAAAACTTACCACCACGATTCCGGCGACAATTAAAAACATTCCGAGCCAGAGTAGCAAATTGGTTGGTTCATTGAAAAAGAAAATACCGAAAAGCGTGCCGATAACAATTTGTCCGATTGCAATCACTTGAGCACGTGCGGCGATTAGATAGCGAAGTCCGGTAATTTGAAAATAAAACGCGACCGTGTTGGAAGAGCCGGTGAGCAATCCGATTATCCAATGTTTTGTCGGAATGTTTTCCCAAAGCGCGGCAAGCTGATAACCGTGCGACCGCCAGAATCCCTCAAAAAAAATGATCGTGCCGATTCCTGTCACTTCGAGCATAATAAGCGTCACCGGTATTTGAAAACTTCGCGCGGACACCCGTAAATAAAAAATATGCACCGCGTATGCCATACCGCCCAAAACCGCCCAAACGCCGCCGAGAATCAGCGTTAGCGGCACAGCGCGAGTCAAATTGGCTGTTTGCGTTTGCGACAGATTTTCGGAAAGTTTCGGGCTGACAACAAGGCAAACGATTCCTGTTAGCAAAATTGCAATAGCTGTCAGCATCTGGCGATTAAGTTTTTCCTGAAGAAAACAATAACCGTAAAACGTGGCAAAAACCATCGTCGCAGACTGAATAATCGGCACGCAAACGATAATTCCGGCAAGTTCGAGCGACATCAGATTGAGCTGCGCCCCGAACAATTCGCAAGCCGTGCCGCCGACAAGGATATAAAAAATCCATCGAAATTTCGGCACAAAATACTTTCCACGCAACGCGAGCCAGAAAATGAGAAGCGTTACCGAAACGACACAAATGATTTCTTTCATGAATAAAATCCACGAGCGTTCCGCTCCGAGCGTAATCAGGTAACGCATTCCAACATTGGTCAGCGAATAAAGCATCGACGATATAAACGCGCAGAGCAATCCGTAACGAACCAAGCGCGAAGTATCCGGCTCGGAAGTTTTGGACACGGCGGATAAATTTGACGAATCTGGAGAATCAGAAGTGGGTAACAAAATACACCGAAAAATAGGAGGAAAGGAAGTAGAATAACCGTGAGAGAATTTTAACAACTTTTCAACAAATGACAAGTGAAGTTCAAAGGGAAAAACCAACGTGCAAAACGTAAGAAAAATGAGAAATCGGCGAATTTCGCCGAAACATCATTGCCGACGTCGCAAACAAACGCATACGTTTTCCAGTTTCAAATTGCGTTGTTCCACGTAGAACGCGGCGAAAAGGTAAATTGTTTGTGTTCTATGTCTTGAACCCGTTATACTTCTCACACTTTAAAATTCGGTTTGCATTCTCAAAGGGACATGAGCGACAAAAGGGCTTTTAGGACGTGATAAACAATATACATGGTCTAAAAACCGAAGCAACTATTCAGTTGTCCAGCCAAATAGACAAAACTACTTTCAATTGATGTTTTCTCACAAAGCAATGGAGCAACAAATAACTTATTTTTTAGAACCACTCGGCGTTCTTGGTTGCGTGAGAAACAAATTTTAAAGTGTAGCGAGTATAAATCCGCACAGGGCAACTGTAGAGTTACAAATGATTATTCTGCGGCGGGAAAACGTTATTAGGCGTCGCTCCTAAAGATCTGTCGCTCGCAATAACAGTTGCGACTCTTATTTTCGTATGTTATAATCCCTTGGTAATTATTCAGTTACCCAAGTCAAATATACTAAAACTACGTTAAATTTATGTTTTCTCACAACGGCACAAAGAATTTATTTTTTAGAATCACTTGATCTTCTTGGTTGCTTTGTGAGAGACAAATTTTAAAGTGTGATGAGTATAAATCCGCACGGGAGTAACTGAATCGTTACAAGCCGAAATTTCAAGTGGGATGAGTCCATTATTTTGCGCTTTACTTTCTTTGCAAAACATCATATACTTTATATGTAATTTCTCGAAATCACAGCTTTAACGCGAAATACTAAAATTCGAGCGTTTTGAGATTGCATTTATAAAATTCTTTCGTCTTTCTTCGTGCCTTCGTGGTGATAAAAAAATCAATGACCGAGCTGACGCAAATTCCGGTGTACGGCAAATGGAATGGCGGGAACTCTGCTGCCGGTTACAATGTGCCGTTCTTTGCCGGTGCGGAAAATCAGCTTGTCGCGGAAGCGGTGCGATGGGCATTGAACGGCGAGCGGTCGCACGTATTGACCAACGGCTCGAACAATTCTAACAACGATTCCCGCAAATCGAACAACAACTCCGTGACGCCGGAAAAAACACAATCAACTTGCGATTCCGGCGGCTCGACTCATGTTGCACTTGTTGCCGATCTCACTCCAACTGCCGAAGATTTCCCACACGGCTATCGTCTTCCGCATTCGCCGCTTGTGTTCTACGGTCAATCCGGTTGCGGAAAAACGCATCTCGCACACGGCATTTATCAGCAATGGCGGCAGAATCATCGGCGGAAATACGCTGTTTTTCTCACCGGTGAAACATTCGCCCGTTCATTCGCCAACGCGATTGACTCGCGAACGGTCGATGAATTTCACGAGAAAACACGACGTGCAGAACTCTTTGTCCTTGACGATTTGGAACAACTTTCCGCCAAAAGAGCAGCGATGAGCGACTTTCTTATTACGCTCGATATTTTACTGGCGGAGCGGCGGACGATCGTGCTAACGGCACATCATTTTCCGACAATGCGACAATTTCCCGACGAGCGGCTGGTCGCGCGGCTTACGGCGGGACTGCTTGTGCCGATTGCACCGCCCGCCATAACAACGCGGCTTGCGCTTTTAAAACATTTTGCTGACCATCTCAGCGTAAAACTGACGCAAACAGCGGCGAATCTTCTTGCCAAAGGTTTGCCGGTGAGCGTTCCGCGATTGTTCGGATCGCTCGCGCAACTCGCGTTGGAAATGGAATCGCTTCAAAGTAATCCTGCCGCCTCTGACACGACAGCAGATTCCAAAAAAGAAAAATTTCCGAAAACGATTGGCGTGTCGGCGGCGCAGGAAGCGATCCGAACGGCAGAACGCGCGGCGGTTACAACGCTTGACCTCATCGCCAAAACGACCGCGAAACAATTAGGTCTGAAACTCGCCGATCTGAAAAGCAAGTCGCGGAAATCAACGACGGTGTTGGGACGTGCGATTACAGTTTATCTCGCGCGGCAGCTTACGAATGCCAGTTTGAAAGAAATCGGCAAATACTTTGGCGGACGCGACCACACAACCATCGCCCACGCCGCCGCCGAAATCGAACAAAAAATTGCCGCCAACCCCAAACTCCGCAACCAAGTGATCAGGATTCAGGAAATACTGGGCGAAGGTTAAAAACTTGTAACGATCACATCGCTGTATACTCATTACACGTGAGTTTTCGGTTTTACAAATGGATTTCAAGTCAGATTTTACGGTATAACGATGCCAGAGTAAATCGAAATTTCAAATGCAATGAATATAATTGCCCAATTGTCGTGCGCCTTTATTTGGCTTGGGCAATTGAATCGTCACAAAAACTCAAAGAACAACGCTGTTTTTATACCGCTGAATGGAACGTTTCTATCTTCTTGCCATCGTCATCGTATTGTAAAATTTTGATGTACTGGCGTTCGATTCAAGATTTGCGTCATGTGATCGTAATAAAATTGATACGTTGCTGTCGGCGTTTCACGTGGAACAAACGACGTAATCTACCTGTGCGGAAAATTTCAACAGCTCATCAGCCGGACGGTATCCTTATCCTTCTCCCGCTATAATTATTCCGTTGCCCAAGCTCAATAAATCTGCAAATCTGCACGAGGCAACTGGATCTCAAATCGGATTTTATGGTATAACGGCAGTCAGGGAAAACCGAAACTTCAATCGCACGAAGTATAATACACTTTCTTATGGAATGAAGTCTTTATTTCTGGCAAAGAGGCAATATAATGATAAGATAACTATTCAGTCGCCCAGCCAAATAGACTAAAACTACTTTCAATTGATGTTCTCTCACCAAGGCGCGGAGGCAAAAAGAATTTATTTTTTAAAATCACTCGGTGTTCTTCGCGTCTTTGTGAGAAACAAATTTTAAAATGTGATGAGTAGAAATCCGCGTTGGCTACTAAGGGAAACGTGATCAATAAGGGTTGCCATGGTAAAGCCGTTCGAGTCACTCTACAGTTGCCAAACGAGGATTTACCGGCTTTGGGCAACTGAATAGTTACATTATAAGTTCATCGAAGACGCTTTCAATAAGCCATTTTCTTCAACAAGAATACTACAGGGAAAACCAATGAAAAAACAAATGATTTTTTGCCTAACAACGATGTTCAGCGTTTTCTGTTTTATGGAAAATCCGCTTTCGGCACAGATTGAGTTTGACGATATTGCGTTGAGCGTTTATGTTTCGCCGACCGGCGACGATACAAATTCCGGAACGGCGGAAAAGCCGTTTAAGACGGTTCAACGCGCCCAGGAAAAATTGCGAACAAGGCAGATTGCTCAAAAAGGCAATAAAGAAGTCCATCTTCTTGCCGGAGAATATGTTCTCACGGAGCCAATAAAGTTTACGCCCGAAGACGGCGGCTCGGTGAAAAATGATTATCAACAGGTCTTTTACGAAGGTCATGATGCGGTTCTTTCCGGCGGTGAGAAAATTACCGGTTTCCAAAAAGCCGATTCTTTTGCTGTTGACAACGTTGTCGTTGCCGATATTCCCGGCGCGAAAGACGGCAAGTGGACGTTTCGCGATTTGTATGTCAATGACCGTCGCGCGGTTCGTGCGCGTTTTCCGAATGAAGGTTTTCTGCGAGTCAAACATGCGGGAGAAGACCGCCGCACCAATTTCTTTTTCAATGCGGAAGATGGTCTGAAATCCATGCCTGATTTGGAGCAAGCGGAACTCGTGTTTCTTCATGATTGGTCGTTGACTCGCACGCCGATAAAATTTATTGACGCGGAAAAATCGCAAATGACCGTTCCAAGCAAAATCGGCGGCGACAGTCCGTTTTGGGCAATTGACGGCTTTGAGCCGCACGCGCGTTACTTTCTCGAAAATTCACTCGCGTATCTCGACGCGCCGGGCGAATGGTATCTCGATACGAAAGCGGGAAAATTATATTATAAGCTGCGCGAAGGCGAAACCGCCGAAACAATCCATGTGATTGCACCACGAACAAAGCAATTGCTGATTGTCGAGGGAACGCAAGAAAATCCGGTGGAAAATTTGCATTTCATCGGGATTCACTTTGCTCATAGCGCGTTTGACGAAAAGCCGCAAAAAACGTATTGGGGAATCCAAGCCGCCTCGTACAGCAGCCCGGCGGAACACACGAAAGACGCGTCCGGTGCGAATAACGGTTCGCCGTCGTTTATTCCGGCGGACGCCGCAGTGCAATATGATTACGCTTATAATTGTACGTTAGACGCTTGCACGTTTCGCCATCTTGGGGAAAACGGTTTGTGGTTTCGCAAATCGTGTTATGCGAATAATGTCAACAAGTGCCGCTTTGAAGATATTGGGGCAAACGGTTTTATGATTGGAACGCATAATAATAGCGACACGTCGCGCTGCAACAACATGACTTTTTCGACCGTAACCAAAACCGGTCAAACACTTTACGGCGCAGTGGGAATCTGGATCGGTCTGACCGAAAACAGCGTCATTGACCGTTGCGAAATTTTCGACACGCCTTACACCGGTATTTCGTTGGGATGGATTTGGAACGATTCGCCGTCCGCCGCGAAAGAAAACATGGTACTTGGCTGTCATTTGCATCACAACATGCAAATTCTTTCCGACGGCGGAGCGATTTACACATTAGGACGGCAGGCCGGTTCGCGTTTGGCGTTCAACCGTATTCATGACATACCGCTTAACGCCGGACGCGCCGAAAGCAACGGTCTCTTTCTTGATGAAGGAACGTCGGATTTTACAATTGATTACAATCTTATCACCGACACGGCACGCTCGCCGTTGCGGTTTCATCAGGCGAAAAAGAGCAATTATGTCGAAAATAATTTTTTCACATTAGAAACGCCGGAAACTCCGACGATCCGCTACAATTCAACGCCGGAAGAAAACATTCTTTTGAAAAACAACACAACGCTTCCCCAAACGGACAAAGAAAAACTGCAAAAAACATACGCAGAAACGACGCAAGGAATGTTTTTTGATTATAAGACGCAATGAGAAAAGTGTGGTAAGGTTAATGATAGATTTGTAACTCTTCAGCCGCTCAACTCAAATCAATCCGCACGGCAACCGGATAGTTATAGCTGATTTTATAAATAAGGGCTGCAATAAAGGATATTTTCCGGTACAATGGGCTGTAGTTACCCAATTGCCGTGCGATTGATTTGGATTGGGCAACTGAATAATTACTAAAAATGTTTAATCGCCGATGGCGTAGGAAAAGAAAAGCTCATGTCAAAATGGATTATTATTTGTTGTTTTGTCTTTGGATATTCTTTAAAAAATATTGCATTCGCGGATTCCTTTGAAGAAGCAAAACAAATACTTGCACAATGCATCGAAGGACGAAAAAAAATAAATTCAGGACAAATGATTCTTCAATCGAAATATGAAGGACGTGGAAGCGGTACTACGTATGCAAGCAGTTATACAATGGATATAACGTTTGATCGAGAGCGTTTTTTTATAAAAAAAACCGAAAAAAAGCGAACCAATTTCTATTGCTCAAATTGCGATATATCAAATTCTTTCGTTTGTCTGGATTTACAACCGATTATGCACGTTGATCCTAATATTCCCAAAAAAGAAGAGACGGATCAGCAAGTAGATCATGTCTCCAAAGCCGTAATGTATATTCAGGAAAATCATATTGTTATGAATCCCGCTGATACTGCGGGTTGGTTGAAAAAAAGACTGAGTACGCGGGATTACTCTATTCCTGATTTTCAACAAATAGGTATTATTCCATGTAAAAGTTTTATGACATGGCTTAATCCTCTTGAAAACTTTACTATTGGTTTCACTATAGACAAAACAAAAGTAGTGAACTCAAAATCAGGAAATATTACGGTTAATCCAATTACAGTCCATCCAATTGTTGATGAATCTATTGATGGGGATATATGCAAAAAAG
>JAIRYX010000390.1 GCA_031267635.1 Planctomycetaceae bacterium | reverse complement strand
TTTCGAGAAAATGAACCCCAAAAGCCAAGAATTGCCGTCTCCGATGGGACGTCGGAGACCCGCGAGCCGGCGTCCGAGAGAAAAATCCGGACGCGGGTGTGTCCTGAATGTTCACTGCTATGCGTAACATGAGATTTTAACACACAGTCGCGTGAACAGCAGGGAATTTTCAAGAAAATTTCAAAATATTCCACATTCCCCTTGGAAGACTCCAAATTTTTGTGTATAATAGTAAATTAGTAAAATTAACTGTTAGGCAGAATCACAGTGACGTTTGCCTTTCAAATTCTCAACAACTTAAAATAATGAAAAGGTTTCAGCGATGAAAAAGCTAAACAAAGCGTTTGATTTTCTTGGATTGTGTCAAAATATGTCGGGGGGGGGGGGTACGCAACATGGCTAATTCGCCATGTTGTACGTGTGATTTCACTCTTTTTTGCCCGTATTGTTGCGAGCATTTCTGCCCGATTTGGAAAACTATCTTCTGTTCGCAGCGGCTTTACTCTGGTCGAATTACTCGTGGTGATTGCGATCATTGGAATTTTGATTGCGTTACTTTTGCCCGCAGTTCAAGCCGCGCGCGAAGCGGCGCGGCGGATGCAGTGTAAGAACAACCTCAAGCAAATGGTATTGGAGGTTCACAACTTTCATGACTCTCGACAAGGTCTTCCGCCTGCGGTTATCTGTCGATGGCGGATGAGTTTATTCCCGTTGCTGTTCCCGTATATGGAGCAACAGCCGCTTTGGGACACAATTCTCTCTAAAGCAGACTGCTACGGCGATACAACCTCGAATAAGTTTGTCTCCGGCGGCGGTTGGTGGTCGGAAAAATTCGACAATGGCAACGCAGGAAATCTCACGCAAGAAGATCGGAATCAGATTGGAAGCGTGTCGTTTTATCATTGCCCGACTCGCGGACGTACCAATCCCGCGATTGCTCATCCGGCAACCGGAACAAACTGGGATAGAGGTGGTCCGCAAGGCGATTACGCTTTTGTCGGACGGCGTGATACAAGCCGTGGCGACACGATCAATTGGTATCAATTTGCCAATACCGGCGCATCAAGCGTTTCCAGTCCGTTTCGTATTTCCAATTCCGACTACCGTGAAAGCGGAACAGGAGTCCACAGTGGCGGTGCGTTAACAACATGGTCGCCGCGCGATACGATAGCGTGGTGGTCTGACGGAACGTCGAACCAGCTTTTGATTGGCGAAAAGCATTTTCCGCAAAGTTGGCCAACCGACAAATGTGACAACAGCAACAACGGCGATTGTACTTATCTGACGGCTCAACCGAACGGTCAGGGCGTTGTTTACGTGACAAGAACGTTTGACGACGGACGATTTATCGCCCGCGGAGTGGAACAAACCGGATTGTCTGACGGCGGCGTTTCTTATTTTGGAAGTCCGCACACCGGAGTTTGCAATTTCCTTGTCGGCGACGGCTCGGTTCATGGATTGAGCGCAACGGCGTCCGGCGACATATTGCGTAATCTTTCCAGCGTCCGCGACGGAAACGCAACAACGTTACCATAAGCGGTGAAGTTGAAACGTTATAATTCTCATATTTTAAAATTCGGCTTTCATCAAAAAGGGACATGTAAGGACAAAAGAGACTTTGGGAACGTGATGAACGATCAACACTGTCTTAAAGGTCGAAATTTCAAGTGTGAAGAGGATATCATGTCTCTAAAGGTCTCTTTTGTCCCTAATGTCCCTTTTGAAATGAAAACCGAAATTTCAAGTGTGAGGGGTATAAAAACCAAATGAATCCAAGGCAATTTTTTTCAAGACAAACTTTTTTCCTTCAAAAGAAGCAAATAGAAAATAAAACAATGACTAAAATATCAATCCTTCTACTGACAATCGCCGCTTTTTTCTCGTTTGCCGGATGCGGCGGACATACGCAACTCAAGGGCAAAGTCGTTTTCGAGGACGGAAGTCCGTTGACTGTCGGCATGATGGTTTTTGACGATGGAACGACACTTGCCCGCGCGCCGATTCAACCGAACGGTACGTTTACTGCCGGTACGGAAAAAGAAAATAACGGTCTTCCGCCGGGAACGTATAAAGTTTATATCATTGGCGCGGAAGAAACGCTCGACAATCCCGAAGGAAAATTTCCTCCGCCAACTCGCCCGTTGATTCATAAAAAACATACCGCCGCCGACACGTCGGAATTGGTCGTAACGGTTGATACATCGACCAAGGATTTTACAATCACGGTAGAACCGCCCGAAAAAAACAAAAATTGATAGAAGTTTTTTGATTATTTCGTTTTTTTGGGGGGCTTTGTTGGTTACTAAGGGAAACTTGATAAATAAGGGCGGCAATAGGAAAATCTTTCGAAGAACCAGTCAATGGAGATATCGTCATTAAGATTGTTGCCCAATGCGGATGGATTGGAGTTGAGCGGCGGAATAGTACGAAGTTCCTCAATTTCCCTTGATATGAACAATGTCAAGGGAAAATTGCGTGACTTCGTACTGCAGTCCATTTTGCCGAAAAATATTACTATGCCGCCCTTAATTGCGTTATTTTACCGCCTTTATTGGCTTACCAACGTCAAATGTCGTCTTGAGCGTTTTCTTGGTAACTTCAATTTCGTGCGGTGTTGTCTTGGCGGTTGAATATTTCTGCTCGACAGTTCTGTATTCCGTACCGTTAGTATTGACTAACTCGCCGTCGTTATTGGTATATTGTGTGACGCCTTCGATAACGGTTTTCCAAACGCATACTTTATATTGTCCGGCTGGGACGCCATCGAATCCATACGTTGTCATCGTTGCGTTACCGTCGGCGTCCGTAGCTGATGACGAACGGTATTTGGCGTTTGCTTCGTCAATTGGAACTAACTCAACAACAGCACCATCTAACGGCTTATTATCTTGTGTAATGACAAGCACACAAGAGTAAAGCGGTGGTAAATCCGCCGGACGGGACGTGTCTTTACAACCGGCGAGTAACATGACACAAACCATTGTTATTACGAATGACATGACTTTTCTCATCAATTTTTCTCCTATTATCAATGTTTCAAGTTGATACGCCTCACACTTTGAAGTAACGAATTATCAAATGTGAGACGTAACGGTATTCTTAATGAAATAAAATACTGGGAACTTCTAAAAACCTCCCTCAAATATCAGTAAGTCCTTGTTTTTTAACGGTAAAATTTGTTGAAGGTCAGGTTTTTAGAAGCTCCTTACTGTAATGGATTGTTACAGACTTTTGGATTCGCCGCCGGACGGCGTTCCTGCCGCGCCCCAAATACCGAAACGGCTTTCACCTTTTAAATCCGTACCGGTAGGCGTGTCGGGCAACCCGTTCGTGTCAACCGTATCCGAAACAAAGTGAACCGAGCCGTCTAATAAGCCGCAGTTGACGCCGCCGGTATGATAACTTGTCGCCGTAAGAAACCCTACTTGATACGCTTCTTGTTGATATTTTACGCACGACGGAGCGTTTGGCGGCATAATCGTATTGAACGCAACGGAAATATTCAGTGCGTCCAGATAGTTACCGCAGCGTGGATGGTTAAGATTGGATATTCCCGTGCCCCACCGATACGTATTGCCGTTACGGATATTCATGCACAAGTTGGGTTTACTAATCCAGTTTCCGAGATCAATATCGGGATAAACGGCAACGCTACCGCGAATTTTATCATTATCATAGTTACCGGATACGCTTTCGCTGATAACAATCGTGTTACTTAACCCGTCGATCACGCTGCCGAAACTACTTCGTTTATACCAATGAAAGAGGGAGCGATGAGTAAGGTCGCCCTTACCCGGCGTCTTGGCTTTTAAGTCATAGCCGGTTCCTACTTTTGTTACTGAATAGGGGCTGTCGTTGGTATTATCCACACGGGCGGCACCGTCTGCAATACAAATAACGATATTTGTTCTTGCTCCTTGATGATTATGGGCGCCGCCAAGCATGGCAAGCTGTCCTTTTTCAGGGTCGGACGGACAGAGCAGCGTATCGATAGGAACGGTGCGAATATCGGAAATACTCGGTAACCATGGGGCGGTTGCGTGATTGTTGATTGCGTCGAGGTTATTCTGTTTCTCCATAAAAGGGAGCAGCTGATAGTTGACGCCGAATCGGTCGTGGATGACGTTAGAGCCGTAATTGAACTGCGAAGGCAGGTAATTGCGGGCGTCATGATGATTATGAGCGGCAAGTACCCACTGTTTCATATTGTTCGAGCATTGCATTCGTCTAGCGGCTTCTCGTGCAGCTTGAACGGCGGGTAGAAGGAGTGCAATCAAGATTCCAATGATTGCAATCACGACCAAAAGTTCGACCAGCGTAAAGCCGCTGCGAACAAAAGACAGTTTTCCAAATCGGGCAGAAATGCTCGCAATAACACGGGCAAAAAAGAGGGAAATCGCACGTAAAATACGGCTTGCTAGCCATTTTATGCACCCCCCCCCCCCGACATATTTTTACACAATCCAAAAAATCAAACGCTTTGTTTAACTTTTTCATCGCTGAAACTCCCTAATTTTAGTTTTTTGAGAATTTGTTAGACCAAAATCACCGTTAATTTTGTCTGAACAATTAACTTAATTGATTATTATCATACACCAAGATTTAAAATCTTCAAAGGGGAATGTGGAATATTTTGAAATTTTCTTGAAAATATTTTTCTTTAGTCACAATGTTTGCCTAGCGTTTGTCGGTTAATATCGGCGGTCTGTTAATTTGGGAGGTTTGGTTAGATATTCCTTTCACACTTTCAATTTTGGTAACGATTCAGTCGCTGATTTCTCGTCTCTCTCTTGTTTTTTGATTCGTTTCCGACATAATAGGAATGGCTATTTTGCGATTCTCTTTTTCTCAAGTTTAATACGGATTGTCTTATATGTCATCAGACGGAAATCATCACGACGCGGTTTGGGTGTTGGATGCGCATGGAATTTTATATCAGGTGTTTCACGCTTTACCGAGCGATATGAGCAGCGCAAGAGGCGAACCGGTCGGGGCGATTTTTGGTTTTGTACGCGATTTGCTGACGCTTTTTAACGAACATCATCCGTCGTCGCTTTTGTGCGCGTTCGATATGCCCGGAACAACATTCCGCCACGAAATTGACGTGAACTATAAAGCCAATCGCAAGGCAATGCCCGAACCGCTTTCGATGCAAATTCGTTTGATTCATCCGGTGCTTGAGGCGTTCGGGATTCCGGCGTTTGGCGTGCCGACGTTTGAGGCGGATGATTTGATGGCGTCGATTGCCGCTAAAGCGGAAGCGGCAGGAAAAAACTGCGTTCTCGTTACTGCCGACAAAGATTGTCGTCAGTTGATTACGTCGCACGTTTCGTTGTTCAATCTGCGGAAGCAGGCGTTTTACCAAGCCGCAAATTTGTTAGAAGATTGGGGGATTCGTCCTGATCAGGTGGTTGATTTTCAGGCAATGGTCGGCGACTCGACGGACAATGTGCCGGGAATCCCGTTGATTGGTCCGAAATTGGCGACGGAACTGTTGCAAAAGTATGAAACGCTGGAAAATGTGCTGGCTCATGCGGACGAAGTTTCCGGTCAAAAACGGAAAGAGAATCTGAAAAACGGTCGGGACGCGGCGATGATGTGTCGGGAGCTGGTGCGGTTGCGTCAGGATGTTCCGCTTGAGGTTTCGTGGGAGGCGGGACGGGTTCAGGGATTTGACGGTGAATTATTACGTGCGATGTGTCGGCGTTTTAATTTTAAGTCGCTGCTGCCGCGTATGGAAAAACTGGAACAAACATTCGGCACGCGGCGGATTGATAAAGCGGCACTCCGCGAAGAAACGCAGGAAATGTTTTACGGCGACTCAAGAAATATCACAAAAGACGCGCAAGCCGAAGAGCCAGACGACGCTTTGCCGCTTTTCGCGTTATCCGCCGTCGTGTCCCATCCGCCGCAAGTGAATAAGCAAACGACGCTCTTTCATGACGAATCGGAAGAACTGGTTGCCGCGAAAGTTTCAGCGAAATATCGTCTGGTGAACGACGAAATCACGTTTCAAGAATTTCTGGCGGCGTTGCAATCGCATCTTCAAAAAAATAGCGAACAAGGATTTTCTTTTGATTTGGAAACAACGGCATTGCGTTATGTCGATGCGCAAATTGTCGGAATGTCGTTTTGCTGGCAAAAAGACGAAGCGTGGTACATTGCGGTTCGTGCGCCGTTGGGCGAGCCGACGCTTAAACAAGAACGTGTTTTTGCCGAGATTCAACCGATTCTCGAAGATGCGGCAGTTGGAAAAATCGGACAGAATGTCAAGTATGATATGCTGATTTTGCGGAAATTCGGCGTGCGGCTTGCCGGAGTTCGGTTTGATACGATGCTTGCCGATTATCTTTTGCACGCGGGCGAACAACGGCATAATCTCGACGAACTCGCGGAACGTTATCTCAAGCATACAACGATTAAAATCGACGAACTGATCGGTTCTGGAAAAAATCAGCGGCGCATGAACGAAGCGCCGTCGTCGCTGGTCGCGGATTATGCGGCGGAAGACGCTCTCGTTCCGTTTTTGCTGCGTCCGATTTTAGAGCCGATGCTGCAAAAAAAGAATCTGCAACATCTTTTTGAGACGATGGAATTGCCGTTGATTGACGTGTTGGTCGAATTGGAATCGAACGGCATTACGATTGATCTGGAACGACTTCGCCGATTGAGCCGACATTACGCGGAACGGTTAGCGCGTTTGGAAACGGAAATTCACGACCTTGCGGGAGAACGTTTTAATATTGCGTCGCCGAAACAGTTGCAAGCGGTTTTGTTTGACAAATTACAATTGCATCTGAAAGTCAAAGACGTCAAACAAATTAAAAAAACAAAAAGCGGATTCAGTACGGATATTGAGGTTCTTGAATTGCTTGCGCCGCTTCATCCTCTTGCGGCGAAAGTTATTGAATACCGTCAAGCGGCGAAACTCAAAGGAACGTACATCGACGCGCTACCGGAACTTGCCGATCCTGTCGCGCATCGTATTCATGCGTCGTTCAATCAAGTGGTAACGGCGACGGGACGCTTGAGTTCCAGCGATCCGAATTTGCAAAACATTCCTATCCGCACCGATGAAGGACGTGAAATTCGCGGAGCGTTTGTGCCGGGCAAAACGCCGGATAATTCGCCGAATGAAAAGCCGTTTGACACGATTCTTTCCTGCGATTATTCACAGATTGAGTTGCGAGTCTTGGCTCATTTCACGGGCGATGAGAATTTGCGTCAGGCGTTCGCGAACAATGAAGATATTCACGCCAGCGTTGCCACGCAGGTTTATCATGTTTCCGCCGACGCGATTACTTCGGAGATGCGGCGCACGGCGAAAGCGGTAAATTTCGGTATCATTTACGGTCAGTCGGCGTTTGGATTGTCCAAACAACTCGGCATTGAGCATAGCGAAGCGAAAAAATTCATCGAGACATATTTTGAAAAATATCCGTCAATCAACGCCTTTCTGAATGAAACGCTCGACACATGTTTGAATAGCGGATATGTTACAACGTATTCCGGTCGCCAGCGTCGAATTGACGGAATCCGTCCCTTTTCGCAGCGTAAAGGACAACTGAATCTTTCAGAACGCACGGCAATTAACACAGTCATTCAAGGATCGGCGGCAGACTTAATGAAAATGGCGATGCTGGCAGTTTTCCGAAAAATGCAAACGGAACAATTCGACGCGAAAATGCTGCTGCAAATTCACGATGAACTTGTTTTTGAAGTACGAAAAGAAACGTTGAAACCGTTTGAAACAATGCTCCGCACCGAAATGACGCTTGGACAACCGCTCTCCGTCCCGCTTGCGGTGGATATTGTTGTCGGCAAGGATTGGGGAGAAGCAAAGTAAAAGAAAAGACAATTATATACTCCTTGCATTTGAAATTTCGGTTTTCACCGAAGTCGTTATACCGTAAAATCCGGTTTGATCTCCATTCATCAAACCGAAACCTCAAGTGCAAGGAGTATAGGGAACTTCTAAAAAACTCATTTACAACAAATATGACCGTTGAAAAATAAGGGCTTACGAATATTTGGGAGAGGTTTTTAGAAATTCTCTATAACTATGCAGTCGTTCAAACCCAATAAACCCGCACAGGGCAATTGGGTAACTCCCGTCAATTTTACCGGAAAATATCACTATTTCAGCCCTTATTTATAGATTATCCATTAGTAGCCCAAATTGCCCCTCAACTATGCGCCCTTATTTCCTTATGTTTCGTTCAATTTTTTTTGATAACAATCCATCATCTAAAAAATAAGGGCATTAAGGATGCGTTTGGGGAATGTGTCGGCTACTAAGGGAAACCTGATAAATAAGGGCGGCAAGAGTAAAGTCGTGCGGGTGTATTTGATTTGGGCGTCTGAAGAGTTACAAAAAATATTTCAAAATTTCAGGAAAATATTTCGGATATTTTACAGATTCTTGTTGACAAGCTGGAAAACTCTGGTTAGGATAGAGCGTATACAGTTTACTGATTGACAAAATCACAGTGATTTTGT
>JAIRYX010000072.1 GCA_031267635.1 Planctomycetaceae bacterium | reverse complement strand
AAGCTTGTTTTCAAGAGGAATACGGCTGGGGCGACCGCCGAATTTGTGGCGGGCGGCATCGGCAATTCGGAGAATTTCGAGCAATTTGTAAAAGGTGGACGGCATCACTCCAAAGAGTTTTTTGAATTGGCGATTGCTTAAACTAATGGCTTTGGTAACTTCGGGAGAATACATCGTAAAAAAAATTACGGAAAAAAGGAAACGGAATGGACTCTACCTCCACGAATAGTAACAAGTTTGAAAAAATAACACAATACCTATTTTCTAAAATAAACCAAAAATGGGTTAGAGAAAAGGTCTAATCTTAATGACGATGTCTCCATTGACCTGGTTACCCGAAAGATTTTACTATTGCCGCCCTTATTTATTTATAACAATCCCTTATTCGCCAACAAAGCCCTCCCAAAACTCGCCTTTATGTTTTAGTAGAGGAGGGATGGTGTTATCAGCATTAAACGAAAAACAAGGGCATAAGGGCGCATATCGGGGGCTTTGTTGGCGAATAAGGGAATTGTTCTGGTTCATTCGACAAGTTCGTACTTTGCGTTATGTAGCGCTAATATTTTAAGTTTGAAAAATTCGAGGTCTCTGAAATGTAACAAATAAAGAATGGTAAAACGCCGCTCGAATTGGCAAATACCGAAAAAAGTAGGAAATTCTCCGCGATGCGGGTGGAAAATCGGGAGAGGAAGCTTTTTCCTCGACTCCCCAAAAAACGAAACAAGTAGAATTTTTCCTTATTTACTTCATATTTATTTCCAGAAAATAGCTAGTTTTTTCGATTGTTTTTTTGCAAAATTTATAAAATTTCATATTTTTTGTTGACTTGAGTGCCGTTGCCTCATTATAGTATTAAAGGAAGTAAGATTTTAAAAAGTCTTATTGCCGAAAAATCGAAAAAACAAAACTTTTCAGCAAACCGCTAAATTAAACGAATCTCGCGGTCAAAGGAGCTTTCACCTCATGAATACGATTGGTAAAATTCTTGTCGGAGTAATTTTTGTCGCAAGCATTATGCTTATGTCATTGAGCGTTGTCCTTTACAGCACGCAGCATCACTGGAAAAATCGTGCGGAACAAACACAACTGGATCTCAAAAATGTTCAAAATGAAAATTCCAAATTGAACACGCTCATATCAGAACTGGAGACTCAAAAAACAGAATTGGAAACGTCGCTTCAATCGCAAATTGCCGAGTTGACGGACAAAAATCAATCGCTAAAAGAAGAAATTGCAACATTGAAGAGCGAAGTGGACGGTTATCGTGATCAAGCAGATAACGCTGTGAAAGACGCAACAGCGACGCAGGAAAATATGAAAAACTTGAGCGTTGATGTAAAGAAACTTCGTGCCGATCTTGCCGAAGCTCAAGCATCGCGAGTCAAATTGCTGGAACAAGTCAGCAAGGCAAACGACGCCGCAAGAACGCTTGCGTTGGAACTTGCAACATTGAAATCAACATCAGATCAGTTGAGTAAAGACTTGGCTGCGTCAAGTTATCTTTTAGTGCAGCTTGGTTACGGCGATTTGAAACCCGACGAATATATGAAAAACGTGCCGCCGCGTATTCGCGGAACGGTTACCGAAATTCGCCCGAATGGTCTCGTGGAAATCAATGTCGGACGCGACGACGGTTTGTTGCAAGGACATAAGTTACACGTTATTCGTAGCGGCGAAGACGAAGCGTCCTATTTGGGACAAATTGAAATTCTTGACGTAAATCCGAATAAAGCTATCGGAAAAATCATTCCTGAATTGCGTAAAGGAACGATAGTACAAGGCGATGTTGTCACTGCGGAAAACAAAAACATCTGAATTATTAAGCTGCGAAAGAGTAACCGATGGCTAAAATTAAAAAAGAAAAACCGGTTAAAGAAAAGCCGGTCAAAGTAAAAAAAGAAAAATCTCCCAAAGCTACTAGGACACCACGTCAGCCGAAAGCACGCAAGCCAAAAATCAAATATAAAGGTGACCTTTACACTTTGATTTTGTTGTTCTCATTTTTGGCAATCGTAACGGGATGTATTTTCCTTTATCTCAACAATTCGTTTCACGCGGCGAATATGTAAATCAAATTGTCAGGGAAATTTATTCGTTCACCACGAAGTTTTTAGAATTGGCATTTTCCTGATTATTTCGTTTTTGGGAGACAATATTTGAAAACGCAATAGAAAACTATGGCGTCAGTTGTCCAAGCCAAATAAATCCGCATTGGGCAACTGCATCGTTAGCCGAAAGGTTTTACCATTGCAATTACCCGAACGGCTTTATTATTGTAGCCCTTATTTATCAAGCTCCCTTAGTAGCCAGCAATGCCCCCAATTGTTTTTAACGTCCCTTTGAGACAAAATCTACAATCGCAAGCTTATTCTCTTTTCCAGACATAGTGCGTCTTTCCGCCGTCGGGCAACATGGAGAGGAAATCTTGACGTTGATGAGAGCCGCGGGACTCTTCGCGGACAATTGCGCCGCGGACAATCAGACGCGCGACGGTCAACATGTTTTGTAGCTCCCAGCCCGCCGGTGCGTCGAACTGTCTGCCGAAAATGTAATACGACCATCGCTCAATGTTCGACAACGCTTCAGTCAGACCGCCGCCGTTGCGGATGACTCCGGCGTGTCGCCACATCAGTGATTTCAAGGCGTTTCGCAAGTCGGAAATGTCGATGTTTTCGCTTACTCCCGGAAACGGCTTGTTTTCCAACGGTTCGACATGATAATCGTTCTGCCGCCGCATCGCTTCCTGCGACGCGAGCCATCCCGACGATTCACCGTAAATCATCGCTTCGAGCAAACTATTCGACGCAAGCCGATTCGCGCCGTGCAAGCCGGTGCAGGAAACTTCGCCCGCCGCCCATAATCGCGGCACAGTCGTGCGTCCGTCCATGTCCGCCGTCACGCCGCCCATCGCGTAATGCACTCCGGGACGCACCGGAATTTTATCCGTGCCAATATCAATGCCGAATTTGCCGCAAACTTCGGCAATGCCGGGAAAACGAGCGCGAACCCATGCCGCGTCTTTGTGCGAACAATCAAGATAAACGTTCGGGTGGTTCGTCTTGAACATCTGCGCGACAATCGCGTTGCTTACCACGTCGCGCGGAGCCAGTTCCCCGCGTTTGTCGTAATCGAACATAAACCGAGAGCCGTTCTTGTCGAGAAGATACGCTCCTTCGCCGCGCATCGCTTCGGTAATTAAACTACGGCTACCGCCCGCGATATAAAGCACGGTCGGATGAAACTGAACAAACTCCATATCGCGAACCTCCGCGCCGGCACGATACGCCATCGCCACGCCGTCGCCGGTCGCCACATCGGGATTCGTCGTCTCACGATACACTTGACCGATTCCGCCCGACGCGAGAATCGTTTGTTTCGCCCAAATAATCTCTTTTTCGCCGCGACCGTCTTGCCGTCCCCAAAACGCAATCGCTCCGTAACATTCGCCGTTGTGCGTCAGCAAATCCAACGCGAACGTGTTTTCCCAAACGCGGATATTCGGACGGCGTTTGATTTCAGCAATCAAGCCGCGCATCAGTTCCCGTCCGGTGGAATCGCCGTTCGCGTGAAGAATCCGCTCGTGTCCGTGACCGCCCTCGCGCGACAAATCAATCTCGTTACCCGACTCGTTAAGATCAAACTTTACGCCGATTTCAATCAGCTTACGAATCTGTTCCGGTCCGCCCTGAACGACGTGTTCGACAACTTGTTGATCGCACAGCTCGCCGCCCGCAACCAACGTATCGGCGACATGCTCGGCAAGCGTATCGGACTTGTCCCAAACGGCGGCAATTCCGCCTTGCGCGTTGTTGCTGTTGGAATCGCCCAATCCGGCTTTCGTAACAAGCAGCACGCGAAGCGACGGATGCACCGCCAACGCGGCACGAAATCCGGCAAGCCCTCCGCCAATAATCAGAATATCCGTAAAGAAATGAGGATGTAATTTCGGATGAAACGGCGCTAAATAACGAATTGCGCCGCTCGACAAACCGGTTGATGAAATGGACGCCATGGGATTGGATTTGGTGTGATTTGATGTAATGTAATGTGATGAAAAAAATAATCGGAAAGACTCTGATGCTTCAGGGATATAACGAATCTTCCGCACGGGATCTAATGAGAACCCTTTTAGCGAAAGATTTGCTCAACTCCAATCGTCAAAATTGGAGACCTCCATTGATCAATTGGTGACCCCCATTTGCTTATTGGAGAACTCCATTTGTCGGTTTTTTCCCGCCAAGATACTCTAAAAGACTTCTATCGACTGATTAGTTACCCAATTTCGATTGATGATGCATGCGTAACATGAGCGAGTATATCATACCGTTCCCGTTTTGCCCGGAATCGCGTAAGGATAATGACCGTTTGCGTCCGGCTCGACCGGCGGTTTTGTGTCCCATGTGATTTCATCAAGTCCCGGAAATAGTTCAATGTTCGAATCGTGCGCGGCTTTCGATTGAATGTGTTGACCGGACTCAAACGCCATACGCCCCATAACGCCGGCAAGCGCGGCTTGTGCCGCACGATGTCCTTCATTATAAGGTTTATCGTTGCGGATGGCGTCGATGAGCAATTGATGTTCGACCTGATAAGGATTTGGCGTCGGTCCTTTGTACGCCCAAACTGTTTCATTGGAGGAATCGAACGAACAGTTCTTCATAATTTTGAAACCGCCCAGAAGAACCGCCATTCCTTTGGTACCGAGAATATAATCGGTGTAAAAACAGGGCGTTCCCGCCATATGACGCGCGTATCCGTTCAAGCTGATTCCATCTTTGAAAAAATATTCCACATGCTGATGATCGAAGACTTGACCGGGAATATCGGCGGTTGTTCGTCCGCCCATGCCGATAGCGGATTCGGGCCAATCGTTTTTCGCCCAGCAAAGAATATCGACGTTGTGAATACACCAGTCAAGAAAGAAACTGCCGTTTGTCCAAGTAAACGAATGATAATTCCGAATCTGATGCGCTAATTCGTTTTCGCCGGAACGGTGTTGAATTAACCGGATTCCCGGTTCCATACGGTAAGTTCTCATGTGCATAATTTCACCGATCATGCCGTCTTGAACACGTTTCACTGTTTCAGCATGCGGAGGATTATGCCGCCACATCAAACCGCAGGCAAGTTTGAGATTTTTTTCGTCGGCGAGTTTTGCCGCCGCTTCAATCCGTCTCAAACCGGGTGCGTCTATCGCAAATGATTTTTCCATAAACACGTTCACACCTTTTTTTACGGCATATTCCACATGTGCCGGACGAAACGCCGGAGGCGTCGCCAATAAAATCAGGTCTTTTTTCGGTTCAAGAGAATCAATCGCATGTTTGTAAGCGTCGAATCCGGTGAACTGCCGTTCTTTGGGAACGGTTCCTAATTCACCAAATGCCGCCGCAAAATTTTTCGCATACGCGGCGGTTTTGTCTTCAAAAATATCGGCAAGAGCGTGCAGCTTAATTGGTCCTCCTGCTTTCATCACGTCCATCACGGCTCCGCCGCCGCGTCCGCCGCAACCGACAAGAGCAACTTTGATCGTGTTATCCTCCGCCGCATGAACTTTGGGCGTTACCGAACTCAAAGTTACGCCTGCTGCCGTCATTCCGGCAATTTTCATAAACTCTCGCCGTGTTTGTTTTACTTTTTGCATCTTATATTCCTTTTTCTTCTTTATAAGTTATTGGTCATTTCATAAAAGTTTGCGAAATGAAAGAACGACATTCATTTCCTGATTTCTAAACCATGAAGATACTTTAGCGATTGGCGATGAAGTTCGTCCATACGGTCAGGTGCGGGTTCATGGTGCATGAACGGCGTGAAGGCATGCGAATAACCGATTTCGTTCAATGCGACGATCCAATCTTTCATATCGATTGTTCCGACGCCCGGCATTTGTTTCTCGTCCGGTTCATGCGACCAGACGTAAATAAAACGAAGTTGTTTTCCGCAAATCCGTATCGCTTCTGCAACGGATTCTTTGTTTATGATAACATGATACGGAGCCAACGCAATTCCGATTCGGTTACTGGTATTGGAATCGACAAACGCCTTGAGCGAATCCAATTTATTAAGCAACGTCTTTCCGCTATGATTTTCGATCAGCAGATAAAAATCATGTTTTTCACAAAGTTCAATTGCCGGTTTGAGTTCCTCCATGAATTTTTTCATATCCGCCGACAACGAATCGGCAGACGGAGCGCGGCTTCCCTGAATGGACACTCCGCCGCCGCATTGTCCGAGCAATTCGGCATATTTTGCATAACCATCGGCATAAACGGAGAAACCGCAGAGTTTCAAACGATATTTTTCCAGCAATTTTGTCAATCCATCCGCTTTCAAAACTTCCGCCGCGTGTTGCAAATGCGGACACTTCAACCATGAAGGAATAGCGTCCCAAATGTCGATTGCTTTGTAGCCGAGATCGGAAATCCGCCGACACGCTTCCTCAAGCGAAAGCGACGCATAATTGACCGACGAACAAGTGTAACGGTAACATGGAGGCGATAAAGTTTTCTCTTCGTCTCCTAAAGCTAACGGCGTTGTTGTCAATGCTGCCGCGATACCTGTCGTGGTTTTCAAAAATTGACGGCGTGAACAATTTTGTAAATGATTGTTTGTCATAAAATCTTGATTTTGTAAAAACTATAGTTTGTCTCTTTCATTTTTCCGACGTGAGCGGAAAATCGCACACGACCGAACCGCTTGCCGGAACTTCCGCGATCAAGCCGGAATGTTTCGCGATTTCATATTTTTGCGGAATATGGTAAATGTACTTCGGGGGTTTCATTCCCGAACCTGACAAAGACATTTCGTAGTTGACCTTCTCTTCGATGGTCATCAAAGAAGTGTCTTTTTTCGGCAGACCGTCTTCTTCTTTTTTGACGATGGAAACAATATACGAACCGGGCGACGCTCCTTTGATCGCTTTATCTCCGCCGCGAAACGTAACAAGCGAGTAGTTTCCATCGGCGTCCGTTGTTCCGGTTGCCATGACCGACGGATTTTCTGTTTGAGAAAACATCAGCGCTGCGTCTTTGACCGGTTCGTTATCCAGTGTAACCTTTCCGGTTACTTTTGTCAAACCGTTACCGCAACCGAGCAAACATAATGTCGGGATTGCAGCGAACAAAATATTCAATAATTTGTTTGTCATAAAAACTCCTTTTATAAACGAGAAAATAGAAGCTAAAAGTTTTGCAAGCGGAATGTTTAGCTTTGTCGCTCAAACAACCGCTTGCGCAACTTTTAACTTTATGGAATTGTTGCCATATCGTTTGCCTGTGCGGAACCCAGCGATCCCCAAACGCCGTAAATGGATTGACCTTTGTAATGTTGCGTTTGGTCGCCTACTGCACCGTGATAACCGTAAACTCCGCTCGGCAATTGATCCAGATGTTGTGTCTGAATCGTTTCTGCAATGAAGTGAACCGAACCGTCCGCAAGAAGACAATTCACGCCGCCCGTATGCTGACTTGACGCGCTCAAAATTGCCTCATTCCAGACATTGGGACCGCCGCTGGGACTGTTCGGCGGAAGAATTGTATTGAAAACCGCCAATGCCGCCGTACCGTCCATCCAAACTTTCCCCGACGTATATTGTTCTTCCACCGCTCCGGTCAAATCGCCGTTCGCATCACGTTTTGCCAAGAGCGCACTCGGCGGATTCGAATAACCGTTGTGCGTTTTGGAAAAACCGCCTTTGGCACGTTTCGGATTGTTACCGGAATAGACGGCTTCAGAAAACGCTATTGTATTGGACAAACCGTCTGTAATCGTTGCCACCGTCACTTCGCCGCCACCCGCATTCGCGTCTGTGGGTGCAATATATTTTCTTCCTGAAGTTCCAAAACCGCGTGTTCCCGGATAATCCCATTCATAAAATGGAATATCGCCGCGCGACATGCGGTAGCTTAATGGTCCCGGTTCCGAAGTCGTTCCTGTCGGTGCGCCGGACGAAGGGCAAACATACGCGGAAATCGTTGTCCAATAAACAGGATGCGACTGATTCAGCGTGTTTCCGGTATAATAAAACGCAGGGAACGGATAGGGATAACCGCCAGCCGCTGCCGAGCCGTCTTCTTTGGCGGTATTACTCTGGATCGCTTCGTAAAGAGCGTTTTGCTCGATGAACGGGAGAATAATTACCGTCCATGCACACCGACCGGGCGACGCATAGGTTTTGCCGTTTGCCGTGCCGTAAACACGCGGAACGTTTCCTCGAAAATTAGCGCGAGATACGCCAATAAACTGGGACGCAATTTCGTCGTGTAGATTGACCGCCGGAAATTTTTGCAACGCATCATGGTGCACTTGCGCCGCAAGTCCGATCTGTTTGAGATTGTTACTGCACTGCATTCTCCGTGCCGCTTCGCGCGCAGCTTGAACGGCAGGTAAAAGTAACGCGATCAAAATACCAATGATCGCAATCACGACCAAAAGTTCGACCAGAGTAAACGCTCGACGAACAAAAGATTTTTTTCCAAATCGGGCAGGAATGCTCGCAATAACACGGGCAAGGAAAAGAGAAATCGCACGTAAAATATGGTATATTAACCATTTTGCGTGGGGGGGGGGGGGGGGGGGGGGGGGGGGGGGGGGGGGGGGGGGGGGGGGGGGGGGGGGGGGGGGGG
>JAIRYX010000494.1 GCA_031267635.1 Planctomycetaceae bacterium | reverse complement strand
ACGATGCGTCCCAAACCGCCGACCCCAATATGCGCGACAGTAACTCGCTCGCTTGGAGCCGCTTTTTCGTCGTCGCCGAACACAACCGACAACGGCAACACCAACGGCGCGCCCGCAACTGCGGACATCTTCAAAAAATCACGGCGTGAAAATTTGTTTTGGTTCATTTGAGTTTCTCCTAAAAAAGGTTAAGTTCGGGCAAAATAAGTCTCGGCAAAACCGCTGCAAAACAACTTTTACCGCACACAAAAAACGATTGTAAAAGGAACAATTCAAAAAAACAATCGAATTGATGTTTAAAATTTTACAATTGCAGCTCATGTTACGCAAGAGTCCCTATTCCGTCCCTAGCAGGACATTATCACAAAACTCTCGCCGTTTATAAATTTCAATTCGCGGACTTCTTATCGGAAACATAATCTGTTACCGCTTTATTCAACTTGTCCGCGTCCCAGCGTCCTTTGTGAACAATAACACGATAACGTAACGTCATTGATTTCCCTTTTTCCAATTTGTACGGACTTTTTAAAAGGATTGCAGGATTAAAGTATGTAAAATCTTTGTCCTCAATCACATACCAATCTCCGCTTCGCGGCGTGTCGGGATGAGTCAAAATAGCGATACCGTATTCCTGCCCGTCAATGACTCCGTTTTGCTCCGCGCCGAATGCACCAAAAATATCTTTGCAAATATCATTGCCTTCTCTCTTGCGGATGTTTTCGCCATTCGATGCAACTGTTTTAATGTCTTTCAATTCATTAGAAAGACGTATCGCCAAACCGGCATAACCGCCATAAGCCACTCCGTTTTTCTCCCCTGGAATCGGAGTACGATCAAAAACAACGTCCTCTTCCGCCGTAAATTTTTGACCCCAGTCCAACATATAAGAATCGTCCGCAGCCGGAGCGGAAATTGAAATTTCACGAACCTCGCGCACCAATGTCGGCGAGGGATTATCGCTCCGTTTACGATAACCAAGATTGAGCAAAATATTCGCACTGCCGTCCTGATTCAATTTCCGTTTTGGCGTTTCCCAAAACGTTTCGCCTTGTGCGCGACCGTTTTTGTCCGTTTCCCAATAATTGACACCGTTAATGTATTTCCACGAAAACCAATGCGCCAGATGCCAGGGATGATCCGAAGGTTTTGGTAATGTCAATGACGGACTGCCGACCACGCTCAACGGATCGAAATATGGTTTCGACGCATCCGCCGGATCGGCATTGAAACGCCAAACGATGTTGCCGTTCGCTTGCAACGAAAATTGTTGATCCGATTTCACGTCCCAACTCAAATGTGAAACAACTTGTCCGTTCTCTTCCGCATCAAGTTGTCCCAATATCATAAACGAAAATGAAATCGCCAAAATAAAATGACGTAACATGATTGTCTTGTTCCTTTCTTCAAAATGATTTTAGGGGTTGCACAGGGAGCGCAGGCAAAATATCTGCGCTCCGGCGTGAAAGTTTTTCGTTACGTTACAATGTCCAAGGTTCGCGTAACGGTCTGGTGAGGAATTTTGATTGTTCCGGCGTTGGGTCAATCAATTGTTGTTTGACGGAATCCCATTTCACGACCGATTTTGTACGGACGGCAATGTCGCACAAGTGGCTGATGACGTCGCTGCGAACCGCGTCTTTCAGCGTTGCAACCGGAGCGGTCTTGTTTTTCACGCCGAGAATGTAATCGCGGTAATGATTACGGCTGACTTGTAACGTCGATTGATCTTCTTTCACCGGAATTTGAAGAATTTCCGGTTTACTTGCCGACGTTCCGCCGCGCCGCACTTCGATCCAATCGCCGTTTTCGCCGATAAACCGCGTTCGGTCGCCGCCGGTTTTGAAGACAAGATCAACCTCGCCGAGTTTAATATTCATATTCCAATTGAACACCGCGTTGAGCAAATCATTTTCATTGATTTGTCCCGTTCCTTCAACGATAATCGTGTTGGAAATATCCGCGTCGCTTCCCCAGACCATAATATCAAGCGGATGCGCTCCCCAGCCGCCGAGATAACCGATGGAATAATCGTAAATCATATACGTCCCGTCCGGCTTGCATCGGTCAACCGTGTAAGAACGTTTCGGCGCGGGACCCGTCCACATTTCAAAACCGTCTTCGCCGAGATCAGGCGGAATCGCCGCTTCTGTCGTCGAACCGCCGCCGTGTCCATTCGGCGCATCGACCTCGATTTTAACAACTTTGCCGACCGCTCCTTGATGAACTAATTGACATCCAAGCCAGCAATTTTGTTGACTTCGCTGTTGCGTGCCGTATTGAAATTGAACGCCGTTTTCCGCAAATACTTTCTGGCACAGTAAATTTTGCTCGATAGTTAAACCGAGCGGCTTTTCGACATACGCGCTCTTTTTCGCACGCGCCGCCATCATTGCAATGGGGATGTGCCAGTGATCGGGCGTTGCGACCACAACGCAATCAACATCATCACGGGCAAGAATTTCGCGGAAATCAGCGTATGGTTTTCCTTTGCACGCGGCGGCATGACCTTCGCGCCGACTCTTAAAACAATCGGCAACCGCAACGCTTTGAGCTTCTTTAACTCCCTGAATAGAACGGAAAAGATGTCCGCCCTGATTGCCGACTCCGATGTGACCAACCGTAACACGTTCACTCGGAACGGCTTTTTCGTCGTCGCCGAAGACCGACGAAGGAACAACCATCGGCGCAGCTACTGCAAGTCCGGCGGCTTTCAAAAATTGACGGCGTGACGTTTTGAGAAAATCGGTTTGTTGCTTCATAAAACATTCTCCTATAAAAAGAAGGTTAAGCCGGGTAAAGCAAACCCTGACAAAATCGCGGCAAAACAACTTTTACCACATATAAAAAACGATTGTAAAAGGAGCAATTCAAAAAAACAATCGAATTGATGTTTAAAATTTTACAATTGTAAGATTTTAAACATTCATGTTACGCAGCGTCTCAATTTAGCCCGTAGTATGGTTATTTAGGGAGTGCAGAATAATAACTCCGCATTACTCCGTCGGAATTTCTTTTGAATACCCCCCAATGCAACTGGGGACGAATGAAAACTCCAATACTTTCAACTCCGTAGGAGTTATCCTAAACGCCGTACAAGGGAAACTCTTACAGAGTTTTTTTATTCCTGCGGTTTGTTCCTCCCAGTTTCACTGAGAGTTGTTCAAAAGGAAAATGCTCGGCGTAAAGTCCTCCGCAAGACAACCCCAGCGTTTCCTTCAGCGTTTTACCTCCCCAAAAACTGAAATAATCAAAAAAAACAACTGTTATCCCTCAAGTACCAATTATCCCTGTTCTCTCTAACGTTTCTTTGCGGGTTTGCGTTTGTTTCGCGTGAAAAAAATCTACGACAGGCGGCAAAAGACGCGCTATCGAAACGAACTGTTGTTCTCCCAAAATCGGTTATTATTCTCCTAAAGCTGATTATTGTTCTCCCAAATCAAATTTACATCTGTTTTTAGTATAATCGCATAAGTTTTAATTATTATTGCTTATGTTTTAGCAATATTCTCATAAGTTTTTAATCAAATCACATAAGTTTTCGATATTATCGCTTATGCGAATAGATAACTAACATAAGCAAATGAATGATTTACATATGCGAATAATTTGTTTACATATGTAAAAAAGCTGCTTACTGATGCGAATGAATTATTTATACCTGCGAATAAGCCGTTTACATAAGTAAATAACAAATAAACATAAGTAAAACACGCATTATCTTATGCGAATAAGACATTTACACGCACCAAAAGTCGATTATCAGACGGCTTTCGTTCCAAAGAGGACAATTTTCAGCCCAAATCGCGCCGTTGGCATCTCAAGCGTCTCTTTTGTCCTTTTTGTCTCGAAAACTTCTGTTCCAAGGAGAACGGAAATCGGTAAAATTTACAGAAATTTGCGACGCGGAGGAGAAGCTTTAGCAGCAAAAGGGACTCTTGGAGGTCAAGAGACAGGAGAAACTCTTGAGGTAACTATTCAGTGGCTCAAACCAAATAAATCCGCACAGGGCGTTTGAATAGTTGTCCGAAAGATTTTACGATGGCAGCCCTTATTTATCAAGTTTCCCTTAGTAGCCGACAAAATTTCCAAACGCGCCCTTATGCCCTTATTTTTTAATGGATTGTTACCCAAAAAACTTGAACGAAAAATAAGGGAATAAGGACGCATATTAGCGCAATTGGTGGCTAGTAAGGGAGTTTTATAAATAAGGGCTGCAAGAGTAATCTTTGTCGGTAAAATCAACTGTAACTACTACTATACTCATTGCACTTGAGTTTTTGGTTTTATGAATGGAGATCACACAGAATTTTACGGTATAACGGCATCAGTGAAAACCGAATTTCCAAGTGTGAAAAGTATACAAAGTTCTTTCATTTTTCTTGATATGAAAAATATCAAATTTATAGGTATTTTACGTTGAAAAATATCAAGGGACATTAGGGACACGAGTGGCTTTGGGGACATGATAAACGATAAACAACGATAAACACTCTCTTAAAAAGACGAATTTTCAAGCGTGAGAGGTATAGAACATATGGAGTACGTCGCGTCTCTGCATTTTCGCTCTGCGCTATGCAAGAAACACCTGCTGATTACTTGTTTGACGCGATTGCAAGTCCACCGGATTCGTTAGTCCGAGTGCGGCGCGGTATTCCATTGGGATAACTTTCACGAACAAATTGCGAGTCCGTTCCCAATGGTTCAGTAAATCCAACGCGCGCGAGCTGTTCGTGTATTTGTAATGATTTCGCAACATTTGCTGTAAACGGTCGGCATCTTCTTTCAGGAAAATCGGTTCTAAATCCACCATTTCCAGGTTGCATTTGAGATCAAATTCTTGATGCGGGTCGTAAATGTAAGCGATTCCACCCGACATTCCCGCCGCGAAGTTCGTGCCGGTATTGCCAAGTACGGCAACGTAACCGCCGGTCATATACTCGCACGCATGATCGCCGACTCCTTCGACCACAACGACTGCGCCGCTGTTCCGCACGCAGAACCGCTCGCCAACCTGACCGTTGATGTACGCTTCGCCGCCAGTTGCGCCATAAAAAAGCGTCTTTCCGGCAATGACGTTTTCCGCCGGATTGATCGCGCTTTCCTTCGGGACACGAATAATCAGCTTGCCGCCGGAAAGTCCTTTACCGACATAATCATTCGCCGCGCCTTCAAGGATCAGCGTCATGCCGGGTGCGGCAAATGCGCCGAAACTCTGTCCCGCCGTTCCTTTGAACGTGTAACGAATCGTATCTTCAGGAAGACCTTTTTCGCCAAATGCTTTCACCACTTCGTAAGCGAGAAGCGTTCCCGTTACACGGTCGAGGTTGCTGATCTTGTATGTTTTTTCTATCGGCTTTTTATTGGCAAGCGTTTCTTCGGCGTCGGCAAGAATCGCTTTAGCAAGCGGCGTATAACGTTCCACCTGTTGTTTTTCTTGACAACTGATACCGACATACGCCGGAACTTGCGGACGATGAAACAACGGCAAAAGATCAAGTTTCGACGCTTTCCAATGTTCCACATCGTCGCGCTGTTTCAAAAATTCCGTATGTCCGACCATTTCTTCCAGCGTACGAAATCCGAGCATCGCCATAATTTCCCGCAATTCTTCCGCGACAAATCGGAAATAGTTAATAAGATGTTCCGGCGCACCAGCAAATCGGCTTCGTAGTCGCGAGTCTTGCGTCGCAACGCCGACCGGACACGTATTCTTATGACACTTTCGCATCAGAACACATCCGAGCGAAACGAGAGCCGCTGTTCCGAATCCAAATTCTTCCGCACCGAGCAACGCGGCAATCGCCACATCTCGCCCGGTTCGCATCTGGCCATCCGTTTGAACTCGCACACGGCTTCGCAAGTCGTTGATAACAAGCGTTTGCTGTACTTCCGAAAGTCCGAGTTCCCAAGGAACGCCGGCGTTTTTAATACTGCTGAGCGGACTTGCGCCTGTTCCGCCGTCGTAACCACTGATGAGAATCATGTCCGATTTGCCTTTACTGACTCCCGCCGCGATTGTTCCGACGCCGCTGATACTGACAAGTTTAACGCTGACCTGTGCCATCGGATTCGCGTTTTTCAAGTCGAAAATCAGTTGAGCAATATCTTCAATCGAATAAATATCGTGATGCGGCGGCGGACTAATCAAACTGACGCCCGGCGTGCTGTTGCGGATGCGGGCGATTTCTTTGTTGACTTTGTGACCGGGCAAGTGACCGCCTTCGCCCGGCTTTGCGCCCTGCGCCATTTTGATTTGCAATTCTTTCGCGTTTGCCAGATAATTGATCGTAACGCCAAAACGCCCCGACGCAATTTGTTTGACCGCGCTGCTTGCCGAATCGCCGTTTTCTTTCAGAGTATAACGATCCGAGTCTTCGCCGCCTTCGCCGCTGTTCGACATGCTGCTGAGTCGGTTCATCGCAATCGCCATTGTTTCATGAACTTCGCGGCTGAGCGCGCCGAAACTCATCGCACCGGTCATGAACCGCCGCACTAATACATCAACCGGCTCCACTTCATCAAGCGGTACAGGCGTCCGAGTATTATCGTTGCGGAACGTTATCAAACTTCGTAGCGTGCAGTGACGTTTTTCCTGACGGTTGATGAGCATCGCAAATTCATCATACAATTTACGGTTATTGGTTCGTACCGCTTGCTGCATTAGTTGAATTGATTCCGCGCTCCAAAGATGACGCTGTCCGTCGCGCCGATTCCGATAATCGCCGCCGTAAGGCAAAATCAGCAGCAAACCGCGATGCTCGGCGTAAGCGGCGGCATGACGCGTCAGCGTTTCTGTCGCAATGTCTTCAAACCCAAGACCGGAAATCCGCGACGGAATCGGACCGAAATACTCTTCGACAAATTTTTGATTCAAGCCGACCGCCTCGCAGGATAACGTGGAACGGTAAGAACGAATCGTGCAAATTCCCATTTTGGAAAAGATTTTGAGCAAGCCCTTGTCAATCGCGTCAATGTAATTCCGCACCGCTTTTTGTAGACTCAATTTCGTTTCGCTACTGCGATGTTCCAATTCGTCGGCAATCGTTTCAATTGCCATGTACGGACAAATCGCGTCCGCGCCGCACGCAATCAACATTGCGAAATGATGTACCTGACGCGGTTCCGCCGACTCGACAAATAAACCGGCGCGATTTCGCATACCAAGTTTCAAGAGACGCCGTCCCAATCCGCTTGACGCGAGAAGAGACGGAATCGCCGCGCGGTCTTTCGACGTTTTACGGTCGGAAAGAATCAAAATTCCCACGCCGCGCGCTATCGCTTCTTCCGCCTCGCGGCAAATGCGGTTCATTGCTTCCTGCATCCCTTCCGGCGTTAATTTACTGAATGTCGCGTCGATTCGCACCGCTTGTAACGACGGCTCTTTCATCGACAAAACCTGATCCAAATCAAGCGGCGTCAGAATCGGCGTAAAGATTTTTAGACGATGCGCGTGTTGCGGATGTTCAATCAACGGCGAACCAAGCGGTCCGACAAACGAGGTCAAACTCATCAACGTTTTTTCGCGGATCGGATCAATCGGCGGATTCGTTACCTGCGCAAAACGTTGCTTGAAATAATCGAATAAAAGTTCCGGTTTGTCGGACAATACGGCAAGCGGAATGTCGCAACCCATCGAACCAATCGGCTCTTGTCCCGTTTCAAACATCGGATGCAAAATCACGTCCAATTCTTCGCGCGTATAACCGAAACAAAGCTGCTTTCGGAAAAAAGAATCTTTGTTGATAACAATTTCACCGATTGCTCCGCCGCTCGGAATTTGCACACGGTTTGCTTCGACCCAACGTCGATACGGACGGCTTCGCGAGATTTTCGCTTTGATTTCGTCGTTGGCAATAATGCGGTGTTGTTCGGTGTCCACGAGAAACATTTTTCCCGACGCGACATTGCCGTGTTGCACAACATCTTCCGGCGGAATATCGAGAACGCCCGACTCTGAAGCAAGCACGACCCGCCCGTTCTTCGTCACTGTATAACGCGCCGGACGCAAACCATTTCGGTCGAGAATACTTCCAACGCTTTTTCCGTCGCTAAACACAATCGCCGCCGGTCCGTCCCACGACTCCATGAACGTCGCGTGATATTCGAAAAACCCTCGCAAATCGCGGCTCATCGCGTAAGTGTTTCCCCACGCTTCAGGAATCATCATCAAAATTGAATGCGCCATACTTCGTCCCGAAAGCGTCAGCAATTCAAACATGTTGTCAAACAATGCCGAATCGCTCGCCGACGTGTCGTTGAAAATCGGCAGAATTTTTTCGAGGTCTTCGCCCCAAACCGTCGCGCCGTATTCTTTAAGACCGTTCAGGATTTCAAGCGTCGTACTGCGTTTGTCCACGTTTCCGCGAATCGTGTTGATTTCGCCGTTATGACACATCATACGAAACGGTTGGGCAAGTTTCCAATCGGGAAACGTGTTCGTGCTGTATCGCTGATGCACGACAGCAATCGCCGATTCAAGGTCGCCGGCAAGAAGATCGGGATAAAAATTGTCGATCTGTTCCGCCATCAACATTCCTTTGTAAACGTGCGTGCGCGACGAAAGCGACGGAATATAAAAATCATCGGAGTTATTCAAACCGCTTCGCTGCACCGCTTTTTCGGCAAGCCGCCGAATAACATACAAACGCCGCTCAAACGCCGTTTCATCGAGATTCGGATTGCTGACAAAAAACTGCCGCACGTCGGGACACATTTTGCGTGCCATGCCGCCGACTGCATCGGGATTCGTCGGTGTTTCGCGCACACCAAGCAGTTTACAACCGTTTTCTTCAATAGTTTTGACAAGAATTTCAAAGATTTTCGACGCATCGCCGCGTTTCGGTAAAAAAACGATTCCCGCCGCATATTTTCCTGCTTCGGGTAGCGTACCGCCGATTTCGGATTGCCGGTTTCGGAAAAACTTATGCGGCAACTGCATCAACAATCCTGCGCCGTCGCCGCTATCCGGGTCGCTTCCTGCCGCTCCGCGATGAGTTAGATTGCCGAGAATAGTAATTCCATCCCGAACAATGCTGTTTGAAGGACGCCCTTGAACGTCCACTGTCATCCCAAC
>JAIRYX010000202.1 GCA_031267635.1 Planctomycetaceae bacterium | reverse complement strand
CTTCATAATACTTCAGACAAAATATTCACATTAAGAATATCACCTTTAATACCAGAGTGTTTTTATCCGAATTCCATTGCTCTAAAAAGAATTGAAAAGGATAAAAAAGAAGATGTGTTGATGACAAAATCAGGATTTAAAAACTACATTAGTCTTACTGGTGCAGAAAAATGGGCTAATGCGATAATCAGGCGTCCTTTATTACCGAATGAACGGCAACAACTTTATGCGATTTCTGATCGAGTTTACTACCGTTATGAACGCAACGAATATTACGCCCATATCTATGAAAAAAAATCTCTTAATTGGTATTATGATCTTTCTCAACCCGGCGAATACGAATTAACATTTTACACTCGTAATTTTCTTGCGGATGACGAACATCAGATTGGCGAGTATCCCAAACCATGTACGATTCGTTTTACGATTGTTGATAAGATAGAAAATAATAAACAAAATAAACAACCATAAAGACAACAGACGGCAAACAAAACGCCAAACTTTTCATCAAAAACACCAAAGGAAATTTCCGTGCCAACTTTACAAATAAAAAAACGAAGGAACAATCAAAGAAAAAGAGGAAATACTCGGATATTCTTTGAATCACTCGAAGAACGACTCCCTGTTTCCGCGTCGATTATCAGAGCGGTTGCCGGTTCGCTTTTTCTATCGGGGGGAATAGTAAATGGAACCCAATCATCTGGTATCACATGGACAGCATCAGTTGCCCCGCCCTTATTTGGTGCTGGAGAAATAACATATAATCAATTGTTTGCAGGAGAAAGAGTTATTTATGAAAAAAATCCGCTGACTGGAATTGAAAATCAGCTATTAAAATATGGAACAAATTCTTTAACAGATTTTGTATTAGATACAACATTTCCTTATGGTAATAATCCTCTTATACAAAACGATTATTCAGTATCAGTACAAACGACACTAGTAAGTAATGATTCACCGGGTATAGTACTTAAACATGTAGTAGAGGATCCTAACAATTCTCAACAAACCTTATTTATTGATAAATATATTTTTAATGAACGTTATAAAACTTATTTGATATATCGCCCTGATGGAACAGATACAAGATGGGTCACTTTAAGTGTTATCAATTGGGGGTGGAATCCTTCTGTGGTTTATGATTCCACGATTCCTCTACCCTCTCCAAAGTGGAAATTTGAGAATAGTACGAATACGGCACCGGATACAATTCCATTAAATCCGATTAGTATCGCAACGACAGAACTTCCTGAATGGAGCAAAAATATTACTCAATGTGGTTGGCAATAAGGAAAAATAACATTATGGAAATATTTCGTTTTTACATTTTTACATCAATTTTGATCATACTATGCGTGAATCTATGTCCTGCTTATGCCCAAATTGAAACGACTGAAAATGGTTATAAGTACGATGAAGAGGGACATGATTATAAGGAAAATCGTGGTCATAGGTTATACGGACGTATTTTGGCGCATGGTAATTATTCCAAACTAAAACTAATTGTTCGTTCTGATAAAAAGGAGTATGATAAAGGAGAATCTGTTTATATTCGTTTTGGGGTAAGGAATGACTCGGAAGATGTTGTTTACTTAGACACATATACTCGTTCAGATCGTTTTTTATTCCTTTGGAGTTTTTTTAATTCAAATAATGAAAAAGTTTTACTGACTTCTTGGGGAAAAGAACAATTTGAGGATTGGGAAAAACACAACAAATATGGTGCTTTTCGAGGTGTTCCCAATGACTATTATCGCTATCACTATTACAAGTTAAAACCCGGTGAAGAAACGGAGACATCTCTTACAAAATTTCGGTTGAGTGACTATTTTCATTTAATACAGCCCGGCGAATACCGATTAACTTGTTTTCAAATTGATTTTATGCACTACCAAAAATATGATCCACCGTTGCAGTCGAACACACTGACGTTTCGGGTTTTAGATACGCCGTTACCCAAAAATCAACAAAACGATCCCATTAAAAAAGAAAAAGCCATCGAACTGACGGAATTTGTCAATCCGCCGCGCGGCGAAGAAGTCTTTGAGCAAAAAGAAGAACCGAAAAACATTTTTTATAACCCCGACACAGCAAACGAAATCATAGATATTTCACCGCATACTTATTATCGTTTACGGGCGGAAGAAGAGAAAGAGAAACAAAATAAACTTGAAGCTATCAAAGAAAAAGAATAACAAAATGAAAAAACGTTTTAAAAAATTATTTCTTTTCATTGTATTTTGCCAAATGCCGTCAATATTGGCAACAGAAATTGAACAAACTTCTGACAAACTGTCTCAAGAAGGTTCTGCTGCTTGTTATCGTTATATTGCGAAATTATACGGGTTTGATACTTCAAAGGAAAAAAAATACACTGAAAAAGAGTTACGGCAAAGACAGCGAGAAAAATTAGAATATGTAGCGGACGGCGACTATTCGAAATTACAATATATTATTTCGTCAAATCAAAAACATTATCAATAACGATTGAAATGAAAGACGACATATTTATCATACAGGATTGGAACCCTAACAAATAAGGAGCGTGATACTTTTTATACTTGAAAATACGATTTCGCGTTGTTTTACGCAAGGAAGATGTCGAGATGAAATCTTCTGATAATCAAAACCGGTTCAGGACAAAACATTCCGCGAATCGGCGGTTCATTAAGTTTCCGAAATAACTTTGTGATCGATCCCCCAAACCTCAAAATTTTTGAAACAATTCCCAAAGACGAACATCCCTCATCGTAAAAACGGAATGTCCGATCTTAACGGATTGAAACTAAAATGAACAACTCCAAGTTAAAGGAAAGACAAATGATGAAACACAATTTGTTAAAACACATCATGTCGGCGTTACTGCTGACGTTTATTTTTGTTGCCGGAAACACAGCGTTTTCCGACAATATTCCCGAACCGAAATTCGGCGAATACACGGTTGGAGACGATTATTTCCTCGCCAACTACACGCAACTCATTGAGTATTGGACTCAATTGGAAAAAGCGTCCGACCGTATCAAACTCGTTGATATCGGAACGACGCCGGAAGGACGGACGATAAAGATCGCGATTATCACGTCGCCGGAAAACCATAAAAATTTGAAACGTTATCAGGAAATTTCCGTGAAGCTCGCGAAGGCGGAAGGTTTGACGGATGACGAAGCAAAAAAACTTGCCGCCGAAGGTAAAGCGGTCGTCTGGATTGACGGCGGATTGCACGCTACAGAAACAGTGAACGCACAGTCGCTTTTCATCGAGGCATACGATCTTGTCAGCCGTAACGATGAAGAAACGCTGCGCATCCTTGATAACGTGATTTTGCTTTTGGTTCCGGCAAATCCCGACGGTTTTGATCTCGTATCCAATTGGTACATGAAAGAAAGCGATCCGAAAAAACGCAACTTGCGGATTCCGCGGCTTTATCAAAAATATGTCGGACACGACAACAATCGAGATTCGTATATTGCCAATCAGCTTGAAACGGAAGCCATCAATCGGCAAATGTATATTGAGTGGATTCCGCAAATCATGTGGAATCAACATCAAAGCGGTCCCGCCGGAGCGGTGCTTTTTATGGCGCCATTTCGTGATCCGTTTAACTATAACACCGATCCGTTGGTTTTCATCGGCATTGACCTTGTCGGTTCCGCCGTTCATCACCGCTTTATCGCCGAAGGAAAACCGGGCGCGGTTTTGCGAAACGCGGCGTCATATTCCACATGGTTTAACGGCGGCGACCGAACAACAACGGGGTTTCATAATCAGATCGGGCTTTTGTCGGAAATTATCGGCAACCCGGCTCCCATTACTATTCCGTTGATTTCGTCAAAGTTACTTCCTAACGGAGACCAACCTTATCCGATCGGTCCCAAACAAGAATGGCATTTCCGCCAGAGCATCGACTACATTATTACCGGAGAACGTGCGATTCTTGATCTCGCCGCGAAATTGCGGGAAGATTTTTTGTATCGCATTTATCAGGCGGGAAAAAATTCTATTGAACGAGGCAGTCAGGATCATTGGACTCTCACGCCCAAACGAATCGCGGAGCTGGAAGCGAACTATGCGAAATATCAGGAAGAACAGCAACGGAATAGAAGAATTGGCGGCGAGGAATCTCAAACGCAACAACCCTTGGATTTTCTCGGTCGAGGTCGAGGCGGTATTCCGGTTGAATTTTGGGAAAAATTACATACGCCCGAAACTCGCGATCCTCGCGGCTATATTGTTCCTTCCGATCAGGCAGATTTCCTGACCGCTACAAAATTTATCAACGCGATTCTGAAAGCCGGCGTGGATGTGCATGTCGCCGCCAAGGAGTTTCAAGTTGCGGGAAAAACGTATCCGGCAGGTTCTTATATTGTAAAAGCGGCGCAGGCATTCCGTCCGCATTTGCGCGATATGTTCGAGCCGCAAGATCATCCGAACGATTTGCAATATCCAGACGGTCCGCCAAAAGCGCCTTACGACGTTGCCGGTTATACGCTGGCGTTTCAAATGGGAGTGACATTTGATCGCATTTTAGACGATTTCGACGGCCCGTTTGAAAAAATACAAGGATTGCTCAAACCGCCGGTAGGAAAGATTACAGAAACCGAAAAACCGGTCGGCTATTTGCTCAGTCATCAGGTCAAAGATTCGTTTGTCGGTACGACACGCTTGCTTGCAACAGGGGAAGAAGTTTATTGGCTGACTTTGCCGTTTGCCGCGAACAATAAAAATTATCCGGTTGGTACGATTTACATCCCCGCTAAATCTTCGACTTTCGATAATTTGAAAAAACTGACGAGCGAAGTAGGATTGAGTTTCGACGCGGTTTCCTCCAAACCTCAAGGCAATGTTTTCAAACTGCGTCCTGTTCGGGTCGCGTTGTGGGATCGTTACGGCGGTTCAATGGATTCGGGTTGGATTCGTTGGCTATTTGAACAAGCGTTTCCATTTCCTTCTTTCGAGGTTGTCTATGCGTCGGATTTGGACGCCGGCAATCTGAAAAGTAAATACGATGTACTGATTCTTCCGCCGGGCGCATTTCCGCAAGGCAACGGAAGAGGAGAAATTCAATTTACGGGACGTGAACCGAACGTGCCGGAAAATGTTCCCGAAGAGTATAAGAAACAAATCGGAAACGTCACTTTGGAAAAAACCGCGCCGCAGATACGTCGGTTTGCCGAAGAAGGCGGCGTTGTGCTGGCGATAGGAAATTCTGCGACCGGTTTTGGCAAGTATCTTGATTTGCCGATTGCGGATGCGCTGACGGAACTTACGCCAAACGGTTCTGAAAAGAGATTCTCTTCGGACAAGTTTTACATTCCCGGTTCGGTGCTGCAAGTGAAAGTGGATAACACGCTTCCCATCAGCTACGGCATCACAGAAGACCTCGATATTCTTTACCGGAACAGCCCGGTCTTCCGTTTGCTGCCCGACGCAAAGATAAAGAATGTAAACGCTGTTGCATGGTTTCCCAACGCAGAACCGTTACGAAGCGGTTGGGCATGGGGGCAGCATTATCTTAACGGTACGACGGCAATTGTCGAAGCGTCTGTCGGCAAAGGCAAAACGTTTCTGTTCGGTCCTGAAATTACATTCCGCGGACAACCGCACGGCGAATTTCATTTCCTGTTTAACGGCGTCTATTACGCGGGAGCAACTCTCACAGAGTTAAAAGATTAAGATTAGAAAGCGATCAGGACAAGCGGCTTTGGGGACATGATCAACGATAAACATTGTTTAAAAACCGAAATTTCCAGTGTGAGGAATATATCATGTCCCTCAAGTCCCTAACGTTCTTTTTTTATGAAAAATGGTAACTATTCAGTTGCCCAAGCCAAATAAATCCGCACTTGGCAACTGTAGAGTTATCCGAAAAACTTTACCATTGCAGCCCTTATTCCCTTATTTTTTTTACCACCAAGGCGACGAAGGCGCACAAAGGGAGGATTTCTAATTAAAACCTCATTTCCACCTAATTTTCTTAACAAAACAACCTCAGTAGCCAATGAATCCACCTCAACGACAACCTCATTACCACATTAAAACAAGGAACAATGAGGTAATGAGGTTTGTCGTTTTGAGAAAAACCATTTTGCTACTGAGGTTGTT
>JAIRYX010000200.1 GCA_031267635.1 Planctomycetaceae bacterium | reverse complement strand
TCCGGGCTTACCCAAACATTTTGGATATTATCTCCCAAACCTTCTACAACGACTTTTCCTGCTTGTCCTTTGTTAAATTCTGCGATATTTCCGGTATTATCCATGACCCAAAAATGATCTATATTTGTTCCCCACACTGCTATTGTTGCATTTTTTTGAAAACTTTTTTCTGCTCCTGAAAAAATCTCTAGAGAATCTTGAGGTTTAGTTTGAGGTTCTTGAGCAAAGAGAGTAACAATCGGATGTGTTTCTTTGCCATCGCGAGAAAGTGTAACATCACTACCGACTATAACAAAATTATTTTCATCTGTTGCCCAAAACGCAGCAACGTCTCCAGAATGCGTTGATGAGTAGAGTTTTGAGCATTGTCCATTATTATATTGGACAATATCTTTATTTCTGTTTATTCCAATCGCCTCATTGTTGCGATAACAGTGATAAAAAGAATTATACAAAGGAAAACGATCATCAAAAATATTTTCTACGTCTTTCTGGGATAACGGGGTTAATTTTTCATGATCATAGCGATAATAAGAATCATTGTTAATTGTAAGAATAAAATGATCATCCTCTACCTGAAAAAATCCAAAAAGATTATTAATCTCAATATTTATATCTTTATAAGATTCTTTTTCATAAATACGAAGGCAATGATTCAAGAAAAGTATGAACTGATTGGGTTTATTGTAATGCCACCGCGTTCTATTATCCCCTATCATGTTATCGCTCTCCAATATTTGCCAATTTCCGTTATGAAACCATGCGATGCCGACGCCGTTATTGTTATTCAGGTATTTAATAACAAAATTAGTTTTATCCCAGCCGTGGACTGCCAGAACATTGTGATACAAATCTTCCGGTAAGTTTTTTATTTCTTCCCATTGAGAATTACTGTAAGAATGGTTTGCGTAACGGTTAATGTGCTCTCCGATACCGCGTTGATAAGATGAAAATCCGCTGCCGATTTTTTTCGGCAAGCAGGAGAAAACATACAAAGCAACGCAAAACAGCACAACTAGAGTAATAATTCCAATAATTTTTTTACCGTTAAAATGTAATTGATACTCGTTTGGTATGGGTGATATTATTGATGATTTTGTCCATTGATTACGAATAACCGCAGGTACGTTTTTTGTAAATGCTTTAATTGTTGAAAGGAAATAATTTTGCACCGATTTGATATTTGGTTGATAATTTGAGATCTCCTGGATAATCGTTGCTTCGTTGAAACAAGTGAAATTACGTTTCAGATAATCAATTTCAAATTGTTGAAGCTCGCCGCCGATCATCAAGTCAGCAAGCCGATTTCTCAAACTTTGTATTTTTATATTCCTCGCATCTTCGGCTTGTTGCGTCAGATTAAATAGTTCATGAGCAAGAAATGTCTTGGCAACGGCGATTTTTTGTTGCGATTGTAAATCTGTACTCCAAACCGGTATTCGTTTTTTAATCTCGTCTGTCAGCGCAGCCGCGTCTGTAATTGCCGGATCAAGAAATAGCTCTAAATCAAGGTAGATATTATTGTTCATTGTTATACTTTATGGTTGCTAGTTCAAATTATTAAGCAAATTTATTTCTGATGAAGTTGTTGACGAATTTTTGACAAATAGCCGTAAAACAGAGTGAAACTGAATCCAATAATCAACGCCGCAAATCCGAGTTGAATGTCGCAAAGCCAATCATAAACGCCATGTAACACCATCGGTACTGCCAAACCAAGACAACAAAATACAACAAATCGTTTTCCCGAAGAGACAGCGCAAACAATATAGTAGGAAAAAATTCCCGTCCATATTGAATGAGCGAAAACAAGCGAAACCGAACGCAGCATTGTAGAAATTATCGCGCTATGAATATGCAAAATAGCCATGACACCGCCGTTTTGTATTTGGGTATTAAATTGGTCTTCAGTGGATGCATGCTGCAAATTGAAAACTGTTTGTACAATATTGTCCAAACCGCGTTCCATATTTTGCATCGCGTAACCGATATTCTCAAACGCCGCAAAACCAAGACCGGAAAATACGCCAATGAGCATCATCATCATTGGCGATGCTTTTTGGCGTTTCCAAATCAAGTAGAAAATAACAGGTGCAATTTTACAAAGCTCTTCGCAAAATCCGACTTGAAAAATAAAACCGAATAGTCGAATGATGCCGTTATACGATTCATCGGACAAATCAATTGCCGGTAAATAACGGTACGTAAAAAGTAAAGTTTGTACGCCGATAATTCCCGTGATGAAAAACGACACAACGGGAAGAACTACGCTATCGGAACTTTTCAATACCAAACCGCGCAAAACGCCGCCCCATAACATTGCAAAGAAGAACGTGAGTCCGTACAACTGAATTTGCAAGTCTTGAAGCGATGTAATGAAAACTGGTAGTACTCCAAGTGCGCAAATCACCCAAAACACCGAGTCTTTAAATAATGCCGCCGCATTGTCGGGGTCAATAGGAATAATTTCTTTTTTAAAATCCGTCGTCCGAAACGCTTCAAAAATGTCCTGAACGGTTCCCATAGAATTTGGCGTTGACGACGGCGTTTTCTGCGTTGAAGATGAACCAAACGTTAAGCCGTCAATTTTTGACGCTTGGCTTGTTTGTCCTTCCGGCGTTATGATTTGCGTGTTTGAGACAATTTTTCCCGACAACGCGAGATGACGAAGCGTATCCCAATTGACTGGTCCTTTTTTATTGCCGGAAATATCGTAATAATACCAATGATTCATTGAAGTAAATTCTCTATTGTTTAGTGTTATTGTAATTTTCTTGCTTTCGACATTTTCATCGGATAGAATTTCGACGGTGAAAACGGAACGTCTTTGGAGCAAACAACGAGTTCGACCTGACCGATTTTGATATGATGCCCCGGTATAAGCCATTGCGTACCGAAATTGTTTTTGTATTGCACTTTATCTCCGACAACTTGAAAAACGCCGACAGATTTTTCAGTCCCCGGAATGACGATCATATCGCGGTTTCCCGACCCAACAGACACCGGCTGCGATCCTAGATTGACTTGCGCGAAATTACGCGGGTCATACATGACCATCAGCCAAACATTGCGAAACCTCGTTTCAATCCAGCCGATCATTGCGCCAATACACGCGCCGAGGATTGTCGCACCGATAAGACGACCGCTTGTATCGCCAATCGTCGCAAAAATAAGGAAACCAACAGCTCCCAATATTCCGCCAAGTCCGCCGCCAATCAAAGCCCATTTTCTCGCGAGATTGGGAATAAAAAACGACATTCCGAATGCAAGAATAGCGCCAAGCAACCCCCAACTGACAATTCGCCCAATAAAGGCAAGTTTAACAATATTAAAAACGACGACGCCGCAACAACCGGCAATTCCGCCGCCGACTACCGCACCGAGAACAAGAATGATTATTTGTAATTGATTTGTTAGCGGTTTGTGTAAAATTCGGTTTTGAACAACCACAATCAACAATGCCATTCCAAAACATAATAACGCAGACCAAAGAATTGCCTGAATGTATGAAGGAATGAGATAATCGCGATCTTTATGTGTCGTTAGTATCGTTGGAGATGTTGTTATTTTCGCAATGACTTGTTCCGCCTGCTTAAACGCATCGCCAATGTTTTGATCGCTTGTCATAAAAACTTTTTGAGGATCGGCAGTCATTTGTTCGAGATAATGCCGATTACCGTCCATCGTGGCAACGGCAATAAGAATGACGCCGTGTTCCCGTAATTTTTCTGATTGTTGTAATGCTTCGTCAACATCTTCATTTACTCCATCGGTGAAAAACAAAACAATTTTTGGAACAGATTGTTCATTGAGTAGTTCGTCTTGCTTGCGTCTTTTTTTATTTTTCTCATTTCGTTCTTTTATTTTTTCATTGACCTCTTTGACTCTTGTTTCTTCCGCAGAGAGTTCTGAATCGTTTTGAAAAACTTGGAGCGAGTGTTCAAGCGCATCGCTGAAATAGGTTCCGCCGCCATCGCTGTAGCCGTCAATTGTCGCAATGATTTGACTCTTATCGTGAGAAAGCGGAAGTAAAATATGAGAAGAAGTGGAAAATACAACGATACCAACTTTTTCTTTTTCCAAATCACGATTTTGCACAAAATCTTTTGCCGCTTTTTTTACAGCATCGCGTTTACTACCGCTCATGCTTCCCGAATCATCGAATGTTAAACAAAACATAGGACTTGGCACTGGCGGCGGCAAATAAACTGGTGAAGCTGAAATAAATAACGGTTCCGCTAAAATAGCGGCAAGGAAACAACCGATAGCAGCGACAACCGCAAAAATCACAGATTTGGGGATTTGTTTTGGTGAATTCATAATATTCTTTCCATTGATAATTTTTAAATGTTTTGCGAAGCTAATTGATGGTCGACGGAATAAGTTGCCGTATTTTTGTAAAATAACCGTAAAAGAGAAAAAAACTGCAACCGATAAGTAAAGCGGCAACGCCATTAATCCCGTTGGAAACAAGGCAAACATAGACGCCGTGTAAACTTGCTGAAACAACAAGTCCCGTTAATAGAAACACCCACCAACGATTACCGGCAACCATAGCGCAAGAAATATAATAGGTAAAAATCGCCGTCCAAATGATATTAGCTATCATCAACGAAAATATCGGTAAAGCGTTTGAAAATACTTTATTCGTGTCATTATCGTATAACAAGCCGTTTAATTCAAATTGAAAAGATAAAAGTTCTGTTGTCAGCATTTCCGGTAAACGTCCTTTAAATAGTGAAAAAAAGAAAAATATTTTTTCGGCAAATAATCCCATGCTGGAAAAAACGCCGATAAAAAACAACATTTTTAATGAAGATTTTTTGCGATAATAAGTCAGATAGATAAGAATTGGTATCGTTTTACATAATTCTTCTAATGATCCACGACAAAAAATATTTCCTAATAGAAATAAGAATCGATTCTCTCTGTTTAAAGCAAATTGAAGATACCAGTTCGGCAAATAATGATAGACAAGTAACAACAAAGGAGTTCCAACAACCGCCGTAACGAAAAATGCTATTATCGGCAAACGAACATTTTCAGAATAACGAAGAATGGTTTGCCGAATCATTCGTCCAAAAACAACGAGAAAACCTAAAAGGCAAAACAACCAAAATATAGGAACAAGTAAATCTGTAAAAAAATGATTATTGTTTACATCCAATGTGATTATTCCTAACGGCAAAATACAAAGAGCCGACGCTTGCCAGAATACCTTATCTCGCAAAATAATCGGCAAGGTGTGTTCGTTGATCGGCGTTATTGCGTCTTGAATGTTCGTATAATGAAACGATTCCAACAAAAGTATCGGCTCTTCATTAACGGCAATTGCTTTGGAGGTATCAATTGATGATTGCGGTTCTGATGTTTTATCTGGTATTTTCACGCCAGGTTTCTTGGCGTCAATATTTGGTGAAGGCGCCGACTGTAGAACATTCATGGTTATTGGAAGCGGACATTTCAATTTTATACAGTAATATTCATAGACAAGCCATTGCGATTCCGATTGCGACAATCCCAGTTCACAAACATCATCAATGGATTTATTATAGATTTCAGTCGTAATAATTCCTTTCACTGCCCGATGCTGCAATGCTTGTTTACAGAACAAATCAAATTTTTCCCGCTTTAAAGCGGCGTCGTAATCAAGTTGTTCGTAATCGTCTTTGAAATAATGCATTGCTTTACCTAATAGCCGGGCTTTTGCACTCACTTCGGCTGTTTTTGCCACTACTTTTTGATTCGTTCCATTTCTTTCTTTGGCGCGATCATGCAACACTTTTCTTTCCGTATCGTATGTTAATTCTAATAATTCGTAAAGATTTTGAAATTTGCCGTTATCAACAATACTAAAATCGTGTTGCATTGATTCCATCTCAATAGCGGGTATCAATCGGTTGCATTTCAAGGACGGCGGTATCATAGGCGGAGTAAATGATTCCGATTCGGAATAACGGGATTCGTCTTTAATCGTTTTTTCGGTAAAACACGAAAATAAATCAATCAGTTTCTTTAGTCCTTTTTTGTCCATTCTTCCGGACATTTCCTGTTGTGAAATAGCGTAACGTAATTGTTGTAATTTTTGATCACGAGCCGCGTTTGCTTGTTCCACAAGAACGTATTGGTTAACATTGATGTTTTTCAAAAACACTTTCGCTTTTGCAACTTTATGTTGAAATTTTGGACTTGCAACAGCAAGTTTATTCCAGTTGCTGATTTTTTGATTAAGTTCGTCAGTCAGCGCAGCAATATCTGTAATCGGCGGATCAAGCGATAATTCCAGAGCAAGATAAATGTTATCAGACATTATTTTTTATCACCTTCATTGCCTTGAATTTTTACTTTCGACATTTTCATTGGATAAAATTTCGACGGTGAAAACGGAACATCTTTAGAACAAAGAACAAATTCCACATTACCGATCTTAATGCGGTTGCCGGATTGAAGTGTTTGCGTCCCATCGGCATTTGTGTAATGTACTTTATCTCCAACAATTTGAAATGTTCCCGCTTTTACAGGAATATCCGCAATTAAGACCGTATTGTTTTTCCCTGAACCAACTGTGACCGGTTGCGATCCGAGATTGACTTGCGAAAAATTACGCGGGTCATACATTACCATTAACCAAGCATTACGGAATATCGTTTCGACAATCGCAATCAACAAACCAATACAAGATCCTAGTATAAACGCTCCTAAAAGCCGACCGCCTATTTCCGTACTAATACTGATGATAAAAAAAGCGAACGAACCTAAAAAACCGCCAATCGCTCCAAAATTCAACGCTTTCATTCTGTTCAAATTTGGAATAAAATACCCCATCCCATAAGCAAGTATCGCACCAAGTATTGTCCAGCCAATCATCTGTCCCAATATGCCGAGTTTCACAAAGTCGAATATTTGATGCGATATTTCGCCAATTGTTCCTGCAATAATTCCGGCAACAATAGATCCGACGATAACAAGAACGCCTTCTTGAGCCGACAATAACGCTTTTTTCAAAAAATAATTTTGTATTGCGACTAACGCCAATGCAATACCAAGAGCAAGGAATACTGTCCAGCCGTCTGTTCTTATAAACAATTCGATAGTTGCAAAATTTCCGCCCGCTCCCATCAACGAAGCGGAAATCATCTCTTCCGCTTGTGCAAACGCTTCATCAAAACGTCCGTCTTGCGTTCCGATAACTCGATCAAGACTTCCCGTCAAGCCAGCAAGATACGGCATATCTCCATCTTGTGTTGACACAGCAAATATCCGTATTCCATCTTTTCGTAATTCATCAGACGTTTCAATAGCTTTTTGAGAATTGCCCTGACTGCTTGCTCCGTCGGTAAAAATTAAAACCGCTTTATGTTTACTGTCATTTTCGTTCATAATTTTTTGAGAAACGGAGATGGCGTCCTCAAAGTTGGTTCCGCCGTAGGCAAGCAATTTGTCAATGTTATCAAATAGTTCTTTCTTGTTTTGCGTTAACGGAACCACTTCTTTACCGACGCTGCTGAAAATCGCAAGTGCAACATAATTTTTCGATAAATTATGTTTTTCAATAAATTGTTTTGCGGAATTTTTGATTTCGTCTAATTTACTTCCCGCCATTGAACCGGAAACGTCAATCGTCAAACAAACGGCTTGAGCCGGTTGACCTCTTTGCGTTGCCCAAAGAAATATTTCAGCAAGGAGAGCCGCTGCAAAACATCCCATTCCCGCCGCTAACGCGAATATAATTGGCTTTTTAGTCGCTTCAAGTAAGTTGTTCATATAAGATTATTCCCAAATTTATTTTTTTTGCACATTTCGTATTGTAATAATCAACCGCCTCCGCCTGTATTCCATGTGCCGTGTTGGTAAACGCCGTGATTACCGCACCAAGGGCATGTACCGCTTGTTGCGTTTTGTTTTTCACAATAAGTTTTTCCACAACGGCAACCAACAATTTGTTGATTTTTACAATATGGACAAGGACTAAAACCAACATCTATTGATACAGCATTACCGTCGCTACCATATTTATCTAAATCGGATAATGGAAACGCTCCAATACCTTCGTCAAGTTTGAACGCTCCGGCAGGACGATATTGTCCATTTTCCGTTTTAACATATTTTTGCATGTACAACTTTTTCGTCGTCGAACATTTCCAATAAGCACATGCGGTTGAATCGTCCTTTTTTGTCGGTACAGTAGTCGGCGTGGTTGAAGAAGCATCTTCCGAATTTTGTTGCGAACAGCCGAGAATAAAAATAAGTATTAAAATTGAAAACGAGTATTTCATTTTGTGTTTACTGCCTTTTCAAAAAACAGTTTTATAAATTAACGTTTATTGACACGACTTCTCAAAAAATAAATTGCACATAATAACAGGATAATGATTTGCATAATGATCATTAAAAAATCACTTATCAATGGATAAGGTTTACCGAGAATGGCTTCATTGTTTAGCATTGCGACTTCGAGTAAATCTGAACTTAATGGTACTTTTAAAGCTTCCATTTCCCAAAAAGAAGCGGCTGTGAAAAATGCAATGATTTTATTAACGCCGTCTAACCGAACAACACCGCCGGAATAAACTGCTTGAGCAATTACAAAAATTGGCAGTATTGTTATTGCTTGTTCGGATGTTTTTACAGCCGACGAAATTAATAATCCCAATACAGTACCAAATAAAGCAAGAATTGTAACGCTCAAATATCCAATCATTATATCTGTATCAAACTTTGAGGTTGCTTGTAAAATTATGAGCATTACCCAACTTTGGATAATACCAATAATTCCCAAAAGCAGAAATTTTGATAACAAATATGACACTGCGTTAAGCCGATAACGTCGTTCATGTTTATAAATTAAGGATTCTTTTACAATTTCGCGTACTCCATTTGTACTGGAGCACCATATCACCGAAAGAATTAAAAGGAAAGCAACACGCTGCCAATTTTGTGCATGCTTAAAATTATCTTCTTTAACGATTTTACAAGTCCATCCAATGAGCATAGCAATAAGCGGAGCTTGAAAAAATAAAAAGAGAATGTATTTTTTATCTGCAATCAATATCTTGAGATATCGTTCTAACAATGTTGGTAATTGTGTTGTACAATTCGTTATATCATACCACCAAGTATTGTTATTTTTCGTCGGCGGTCCGGCAATAGGCGAAACCGGCAAAAGATTTTGAGTAATTGATTTTTGTTTTTTAACAGATTGCAATACACCATAAAGCTCATTCATCGACATAATTTTAAAATGCCGTAACGTATCTTGCGGTTTACCGTTGTAAGCTAATAATCCTTGATTAACAACTAAAAGACGGTCACATAACGCTAAATTATCAGGAAAATGCGTAATACAAATAACAGTGATTCCTTCATCAGCAAGCTGTCGAAAAAGTTGCATCACTTCATATTCGCTTGCCGGATCAAGACCTGACGTTGCTTCGTCAAGAAATAATGCATTAGGTTGATTTAATAATTCTGAAGCAAGAGCCACCCGTTTTTTTTGACCGCCGGAAAGATTATGGATGACAATATCTGCTCGTTCTGTCATTCCGACTTGTTGAAGTACAGATTCAACCATTTCAACAGGATTTTCAATACTTCTCAATTTTGCAGAGTATGATAATGCTTCTCTTGACGTCAAGGATTCATGTAATATCAAGTCTTGAGGCAAATAAGCCATTTTGTGCGTTTGAGTTTCTAAAAAATCATCTGCGACAATCCCATTATAACACAGTGTTCCGGAAGATTTATAATCACCATTCAATACGCGAATCAGCGTTGATTTACCTGAACCGGAAGGACCGATAATTCCAACAAATTCGCCGGACTGTATATCAACGTCAATATCACGTAATAGCGTTATGTTTTTTTGCCCAAATAAACTAAAGCCGGCATGTACATCATATTGTATTTTTCGCAGCACGAAAGTAATTCCCTGTTGTTTGTTTTTAGAAACAAAACTTTTCGGCAGTGAATGGAATACTGATGTTTCTTTCGGAAAAATGGATTCATTCTCCCATGCACATATCCAATTGACTCGATCATATGAAATTTCACTTGCCTTGTTAATCAATCCTTTTTTGATCAATTCCTGAACTTGTGAAATATTGAAAGGACCAAATACCTTACCGCAAATTTTCACATAATAATCCATTTTTTTCTTTCTATGGAGCTTGTTCTGTTAAGTACTTATTGATTTTTTATGAAAATCAGAGAAAACGGAGTATTCAAGAGATACTCCGAATCTCTTTACTAAACGAAATCAAATTAGGGAATAGGGAAAACGAAAATGTTTATTCCACTACCAATTCCGTTTGTTTTATTTGTGCTTCCTTTTTCTCTTCATCTGTCATTACGCCGTCCGATTTGAAATTCGCAGTGATTGTTTTTCCATGAGTCTTATCCAAACCAACAAGCGTTAAACTTCCTTGTTCATCCAATTGGAATTTAATTTCAATCGGCGATTTTGCCGGAAGATTACCATCCAGATTGAAGATAGCATTCCCTAATTGTTCGCAGATTTCTTCCTGTGCATCCGCTTCTGATTCATTGTTCATATAAACAACGAGATCAATTTCATCAGCGTTTGCGCCTGCCGTTCCAAACGTTTGAATTCCTTCCGTTGGAACCGGCGTTTGCTTGATGATGAGATTGCGCACGACCGATTGACCATTTTTCAACGCACGAATCCCATAGCTCTTGGTTGCCACTTTTTTCAGTGACGTTTTTACCGCATTCGTTATAGTAGGAAGCGTATATCCTCCGTCTTCGGCAACTCTTCTAGCAGCTTCTTCAGCAATTTTTTCTTGTTCTTTTGGGGGAAGTTTATCAATATCTTTTCCTCGACTTCGAGCGATTTCATCAGCTATTTCACCAACTTTCGTGATAATAACCTTGATTTCACCCGCTTTTGCGGCGCCTTTCGCAACGGCTTCATCAACGTCAAATTCAGTCGGCGTAATTCCAAGCGAATTTCCGTAGCGTTCCGTCACTTTCGCTTTGATTTGCGGCATTCGTGTTGAACCGCCGACAAGGAGAAACGCGTGAATTTTCGCGACTCCTTTTGTTTTTGCTTGCTCAAGAACCTTGTCTGTTAAAGCAAAAGTCTGTTCAAGAAGATCGGCTGTCAATTCGTCAAATTTGTCACGGCTCAATTCGACAACCGCTTTCTCTCCTTCGTAAGCAACTTTACGTTTGATATTATCTTTATTGGAAAGCGTTTTTTTATCTGTTTCCGCATTGAACCGTAAATCGTATGAAGATTCTTGGTCGGCAAGAATATCGGCGATTGAACCGCTTTGACTTTGAAATTCTGCGACATAGTGTTGCACGATACGGTCGTCCCAATCTTTTCCGCCAAGTTGATGATTACCTTCCGTACAAACAATACTGATTTCATTTTTGTCGGGATCGTTCCCGATACTCACAACAGTCACGTCAAACGTTCCGCCGCCGAGATCATAGACAATGACGTTTTTTCCTTTGGCGTCTCCATTGAGACCGTAATTGATTGCCGCAGCAACAGGTTCGTCAAGTATCTCAATAACGTTTAGTCCCGCTAATTCTCCGGCGTCGCGAGTTCGTTGACGTTCCAAGTCGCCAAAATAAGCGGGACAAGTAATCACAACATCTTCGACTTGATGTTCGCCTGTTTTGTTTGCATCTCCGGCAAGACGGCGTAAAATATGCGCGGAAATTTCTTCCGGTTTATACGTCTTGTCATCAACAGAAAACGTCCAATCTTTATCGCTCATTTGTCGCTTGACAAAATCGACGACACGTCCCGGATCGGTTTTTGCCGATTCTTTAGCAATTCTACCGACAATCACGTTGCCTTCCGATTCAAAAAATACAACGGATGGCGTAATCCGTTCATTATCGGAATTTGTGATGATTTGCGATTTACCGAACTCGTCGATAAATGCAATAGCCGAGTAAGTGGTACCAAGATCAATACCATAAACTCGTTTGTTTTTAGATTCAGACATTATTGTCCTTCCATAAAAAGTGGTTAAAACGAAAAAATTAAGTTTGAGGCGATTGCGAAACAAAAACATACACTTCGACCATTTCAGAACGGAGAACGAAACCAGCTTCTGTCTCGCATCCGGGACGTAGCGATTGTTTGACTAGTTTGTGTTTGCTTTGATCGTTTGTTACAACGGTTTTTAACGAGCGTTGCTTCTTGGGATCAAACGGCGTATTGGGTTCGGAATGATAGAAATGTATATCAAATCGTTCAATCAGCATATCTTGAAAACTCGCCGCAATATCCGAATAATACTTGAGTAATTTACGATAATTTTCTTCGGAGAACTCCGCGTTTTCAAAATGACTGATCGTTTTTGCCGCATCGTCAATTTGTTCAATCACTGCGAGAATCATAGCGTGTTGAAACTTTTGGAGGATTCCTTCTTTATAACTTTGATTCTCGTTATAAAGTTTATCAATGAGCGTTTGTTTCGAAGCGTCATATTTGAGTTTAGCGTCAAAATCTTTTGCAAGCTGCCGAAGGAGCGTGGTGATTTCCTTCAACGGTTCGTTTACGAAATTTGATGCGGATTTAAGCGATTGTTCTGATGGTAATTTTTCAGGCAATGATTTGATCGGCGGCAGTGTATTTTGTGGTAACGGTTCAGTATCGGGGTTTTCTGTAACCGTTTCGATTTTCGTAACGTCGGGAGATTGTTCAGGAAATTCGCCATTCGCAACAGACGACGGCACATTTTCGGATTGAATCTCATAAGATTGCACGGAATCCATCAGAAGAGATGGATTCGTAACGAATTTTTCGCTTTGTGTGCGATTGATTTCGGACATTGTTTTTCCTTATAAAAAAGTACGTAAAATGATGTAGATTCACTTTAAGAATAATCGTGTCGTACCGATTCAAGAAATAGAAGAGGGACGCCACGCTGCACCCCAATGACGAGCTATCCCTTACATGCAAAAATAAGCGTTTCGTTCAATAGATATTACGAAACAATACATCGTCGTCTACTCAAACTCTGTAGATTACGTCGCATGGATATCTCGCAAGCTCGACCACGCGACGCCCCATAAGGGACGCTACTTTGGTCAAGCCACTCGCTTGTTTTCCCCTGAAATTATTCAGTTTGCATAGAAAAACAATGCCGTTAAAATACGGTTGGGATGCAATTATACTTGCGAATCTAATTGTTAGTTATAAAAGCTTTTTGTTATAGCATATTTAATATAATGACCTCTAATCCAATTTAAAATTGTTAAATTTCATCTTTATTATATTTTCTTTTGGAAAGCATTACAAGTAGATAAGAGAAAAAATTATAAATTTAAGTAAAAAATTTTTCTGTTTATTTCGTATTTGGGGGCGGTTTGTTTGAAGTTGCGATGAGTATTACAAAGTCGCGCAATTTCACTTGATATGAACAATGTCAAATTTATAGGCATTTTACGTTGAAAAATAAGGGCGGCAATGGTAAAATCTTGCACTTGAAATTTCGGTTTTCACTGGCGTCGTGATACTGTAAAATCCGGTTTGATCTCCATTCCATAAAACCGAAAACTCAAGTGCAAGGAGTCTAAAGCCGTTTGAGTAACGATGCAGTTGCCCAGCATGGATTTATTCGGCTTGGGCAATTGACGCTATCGTTCCCTATTACGGTTTCAAATATTGTCCTCAAAAAACGAAATTATCAGATAACTGTTCTCAATTGTCTCTCTCTTTTTCTCTTTTGGCGGAGATTTTGCGTCTTTCGCGTTGAGAATGTCTATTTTCCGCGTCTCCAATATTTCTTACGCCGCATCTTTATCTGCAATATTAATTTCTCCGTTTTCTCCGACGTCCACAAAACGCACGGAAATTGGGATAGAAACGCCGGATTCTTGCATTGTGACGCCATACATTGTGTTTGCCGCCGCCATTGTTTTTTTCGAGTGCGTGACAATCAGGAATTGCGTTTTGTCTTCGTATTCTTTTACCACGCGAGCGAAGCGGTCGATATTCGCTTCGTCGAGCGCGGCGTCCACTTCGTCAAGAATGCAAATCGGACTCGGACGAAAATTAAATAACGCCAGCAACAACGCGACGCAAGTCATCGTCTTTTCGCCGCCGCTCATCAGCGTTACGCTTTTAAGCTCCTTGCCCGGCGGACGCGCGACAATTTCAACGCCGCTTTCCAACGGTTTCGCTTCGTCTTCTAAAATCAAATCGGCATGTCCGCCGCCGAATAACTTTTGAAACAAATGCCGAAAATGCTCTTTCACGCCGTTAAATGTTTCCTCAAACAACTGCTGACTGTCGCCGTTGATTCGGTCAATAATTCTTTCTATCGCTTTTTTCGCGTTCAAAAGATCGTAATACTGATTCGACAATGTTGTGCATCGCGTTTCCAGCGTTTCCAACGTTTCAATCGCTTCCAGATTCACACTGCCGATTTTCTGAATTTTAAGCCGCAAATCGTCAATTTCCGCCTGATAATTTTCCGGAAGTAATGATTGCGAGATCTCGGATTCCGGCGAAATGTTTTCAACGCTTTCATTTTCATTTTCATTTTCGTCCGCGTCGGCTTCGTTGTTGATATTTTCGTCGCTGTCATTTTCGTCCGCGTTATTTTTATCAACGTTATTTTTATTGGTGTTGTTCGGCGAATAAATTTTCAGGCGTTGCGAACAATCCGGCTTATTCGATGGTTGCCATTCAGAAATATCGACATTGTAATCTTCGCGCATCCGGTCGGTAAGCGTCCGCGTTTCCTGACGTAGCCGCTCCGTTTCAAGCTGACGGTTATGTAATTCCGTGCGTGTTTTATTGAGTTCGCTTTGCGAATGCTTGAGCTGATAATTCAACGCTGCGCGAGCATTGGTCAACTCTAATCGCGATTCCTCAATTTGCTTTGCCGTTGCCGCCAGTCCTTCTTTGCGGTAATACAACATCGCAAGATTCGATTCAATCTTCAAAATTGCCAGCGACGCCTGTTCGACTCGCGACTTCAATAAAGCGTCTTGTTTGCGGTTTTCTTCAAGAAGATTAAACCGCTCTTTTTGATGTTCTTCGTATTGTTTACGTCGGTCGTGCAAAAAGTCGAGCCGCTCTTCTCGCTTTGCCAGTTCGATTTTAATATTCGTCGTTTTACGCGACAAATCGCGGCGTTGTTCGTCGAGATCGACGCACTTTTGTTTTGTAATTTCCAATTCCGCTTCAATTTGTTCAATTGCGCTGTCGAGTTCTTCTTTTTGCGTTTGCGCCAATTCAAGATCAATCGCCGCTGTTTCATGTTGCGCGTCGAGCGATTCCGCTTCTTCCTCCAGCGAATTTGCCTGCGTTTCGGTTTGTTTCCATTGTTCTTCGGCGTTTCCCGCTTTTATTCGTTGCGATTCCAATTCCGACACCGCTTGCTGATGCTCGCGTGTCGCGCGTTCCAGCGTTTGCTCGTCTTCGTTAAGCTGTGATTGTAAAAGGTCGCGGTTCAATTCGAGATCGCGCACGTCGGATTCGATGCGAGTCAGTTGTTCGCTGAGCGTCCGCAATTCGCTTCGCCGCGAAATCAAACCGGATGTTCCGTGTAACGGTCCGACAACAAGCGTTCCGTCCGCCGCGAGATATTCTCCGGCGACCGTCAAAAAATTCGTGCGTCCGTCGCTTTCCCGATAAAGCGATTTCGCTTGTTGAAGCGTTTCGACCAACCAAGTATGTCCGAGCAACCGCCGTGCAAGGAACGAATATTGCGGATCGGTTTCAACAAAACGGTCTGCGCGTCCATGAACGCCGGCGCGACCTTCAAAATGACTTCCGCGCATCAAGCCGGCGTCGTTGCTTTGCGTGTCAAGCCAGAGAAAACCGACGCGCCCCGCGAGTTGTCCCGACGAACGTTCAATCGCACGAATGATTTCCGGCTCAGGCGACACGACAATATGCTGCGCCGCTTGTCCCAACGCAATTTCAATCAGTGACGCCGCTTCCACATGAACGCGAAACAAATCCGCGACCAAACCATGAACAAAACGGTACGAACTGTCCGGCGTGCGCGGCTGACGCAAAACCTCTTTGACGCCCGGACTTAATCCCTCGTGGCGACGCAATAATTCTTCCAAAACGGCGATCCGTTCCGACGTTCCGCTTTGACGTTGTTTCTTATCGAGAAGTTCGCCGCGGAGAGTTTCAAGTTTTTCCTGCCGCGCGATTTTCCGCTTTTTCGCATTGTCAAGTTGCTCTTGTCGGCATTCCGCTTTGAATGCGATTTCTTCGCACAAAGTCCGATGTTTCGCCAACTGCTCTTTCAAATCCACGGTTTGCTGACGAATGGCGGCAAGACGTTTTTCGCTTTTCAAACGCGATTGCACCAACCCTTGTTGACGCGATTCAAAGCCACTGATTTCGCCTGCCAAACGGTTTGTCAAACGATGATTCGCGTCCAATTCGCGGATCATCGAATCGCGTTTTTCTTCGATTTTTGCGTATTGCTCGGCGAGTTCGTCTGTCAGTGCAAGATGTTGTTCGTAGTTCGCAACGACTTGCCGATGCTGTTCGTCGATTGCGCGGATTTCGTCGTCTGTCTTGCGCATCATCTCGTCCGTGTCGGTACTGCGCAGCGTCAAATCCTGCAACTGCTGCCCGTTACGCTGAATTTCCGACTCGATTTCCTCGATTTGCGCCGTCTGCAATTCAATCGTCGAATCTTCACCGACGATACGCTCCGTGATTCCGGCAATCTCCGCAACCACGCTTTTCGATTCCCGCGAAAGTTCTTCCAGTTGTTTATCAATTCCGAAAAGCTGTTTTTCGGCGTGTTCGGTTTGTTCCAGCAGCGACGTTTCGTTGACCGTGAGTTGCACGGTTTCTTCCCGTAGTGTTTCCACTTGCGCCGACCATTTCCGCCAATCAATCCAACCGGCATGAATCCGAAGTTCCTGTAGCCGTGTGGTATATTGCCGATAAAGCTGCGCTTTGCCCGCTTGCGATTTGGTGTTGCGCAATTGCGTTTCGATTTCGCTGACGATGTCGGAAAGCCGCAAAATGTTTTGTTCAACACGCTCCAACCGACGTTGCACTTCGGCTTTTTTCGTGTTGAATCGACTAATTCCCGCCGCTTCTTCAAAAATCGCGCGTCGTTGTTGCGGCGAACTTTGCAAAAGAAGTTCGACCCGTCCTTGCTCGATAATTCCATACGCCTGCGTTCCGAGTCCGGTTCCGCTGAGAATATCTTTCACATCTTTAAGTCGCGAGAGTTGCCGGTTGATGAGATATTCCGCCTCGCCACTACGGTAAACCCGTCGCGTGATATGAATTTCGCTGGCGTCGAGATCGAAAATGCGTTGCGAGTTGTCGAAGGTAAGCGTCACTTCGGCTGTGTTGACCGGCTGGCGCGTTCCGGAACCATTGAAAATGACGTCCGTCATTTCATTGCCGCGAAGTTTTTTAATACTCTGCTCTCCCAGCACCCATTTAATTGCATCAACGATATTGGATTTTCCCGACCCGTTTGGTCCTACGAGTGCAGAAATCCCTAACGCAAACTCCATTCGCGTTCGATCAGCAAAACTCTTAAAACCGGAAAGCTCAATCGCCTTTAACATGTTTTTTATTTAACGCATTCTATCCCGTTTGACAGAAAAGAGAAAATCAAATGATTTTATGAAAATTTTGAGAAGGAAACAAGAGGAGTTTTTGTGAAAAGATGAAAAAATCTGACAACTATTCAGTTTCCCAATCCAAATCAATCCACGCTGGGTAACAATCTTAATGGTGACGTCTCCATGGACTGATTATCCGAAAGCTTTTAATTTTCCCCCCGCTTGACAGAAATTTTCTTTTGCTTATATTACGAATCATGCTATTATTTGTAACATATGCATTGTATGCGATTGTGTTCAATAATTAACAATAAACAATTTAGACTGCAAGTTTTACCTCAAAAACGAGTTCTTTCTGCACCACCCGAATTTCGGTTGAAAGAACGAGACATAATGCTACCGGAAGCCGTACCTTTCTTTGGGGTGTCGTGTTCGGTAGCTTGCAGAGCGAATCGCACGGCTCGTCCACTTCTTTGTGTACTTGCCGTGTCGTTGCGCTTTTAGTAACGTCTCGGTGGTGCGAGGGGATTTGTTCTGCATTGAGGTAAACATGACAACCCCTTTTTCTATGCGCTCATTTTTCTTGAGCAAAGAAATTGGCATCTTGCAGCCGGGTACTTTTAATTCACTCATGTCAAAATGAAGGAGTAAACTGATGCGAAGTCAAATTCGATTTTATGTTGTTATCGCGCTATTGTTCCTTGGCGGGAATATTTTTTCTCCATGTAGTGATGCGCGTATTTGGACGGACAACAAAGGAAAAACGATTGAGGCGGAATTTGTGAAATTCGACGGAGAAAAAGTTACTTTGCTGCTTTCTTCGGGGAAAAAAGGTTCTATTTCAATCACGACGCTGAGCGAAAAAGATCAAGAGTACGTCCGATCACTTCCAAAGACAGAACCGCAAACTTCGGAATCAAAACTCTCTTCAACAGAAGTTGTTGAAGCGGAAGGGATCGGCACGACAATTGACGAAGCCAAAAGGGACGCGATTCAAAACGCAATCCAAATTGTTGTCGGAACGCTTGTCGATGCGGAAACGCGGGTTAAGAATGAGGAAGTCATCGAAAACATTTTAACGGCGAGTAACGCTTATATGGAAACTTACAAAGTAAAATCCTCCAAACGTACTGACGGCGTATGGAATGTTACCATTACCGCGACAGTCGTAAAACGAGCCATTCAACAACGGTTGGAAAAAGGAAAAGAGAGCGCAACTTCCGTTGACGGCGCCGGGCTTTTGGCAAAAATCGACACGAAAGATATTTCGGAAAAAGACGGAATGTTACTATTCGCGAAAGTTTTACGAGATCAAAAGTTTCCGTATTCTTTAATGGAAGCAACCGCGAAAGTGACAGGAGAACCGGAAAAACAAGGCGACGAAACATATAAAATTTCTGTCGATGTTACTTGTACTGTGAACTTTGAAAAATATGAACAGTTTCGTCAAGCGATTGAGCCGGTTCTTGAAAAATTGGCTATTTCTAAAACAAAGGAGATTATTAAAACGGACAAAGTAATAATAGATGGAAGAAATTGTATATTTCAACTGCCGGGACATAGGTTGTTTGGTTATGGTCATGAGAAAGAAACTTCGGTCTTTGTGTGGATTAACACAACAAGAAATAGCGGATTTAGCAATACCGGATGGAATGTTTATGAAGTACCATTAAAATATGTACTCGTTCTGTACGCTTATGCAAAGATTTTACCTTGTATTGATATTGATTTTTACAACAATTCCCAAGTGATTCTTTCTGAACGGATTGGCTGTTTTCATCTTATAAAACCGGGGTCTTATGATGCTCATCCGTATTTCAATAACTGTATTTTTTTTGAACAGCTTTGGGATAAGTCATTATCTTCCTATCAAGCTGAACGCTTAGTATTAAAAGGTAATACTTCATTTGGAGTCATGGATTTACTGGATAACGTAAATCGTTCTAGACAGAAGAATGAATTGTCTTTTTGGAACAAGCCGTCCTGTTATTTTATGGGACCATTTTTATGTGATCATATAAGAGCGGGGAGTGATTGGAAGAATACATTCGTCACTTCGTATTCTCATCATTTTCAAATTTCTTTTGGGAAAAACGACTTAGAATCGCTCAAGACAGTAAAAGCAAACGTCATGTTTGAAAATCCAACAATGGATGAATTTTATAAAAAATTACCGGAATTAGCGGATTTTGTTATTGTTCCATGATCAAAATGTGAGGAGAAAAATCATGCGAAATATCACGGTAATTTTCATGGCAAATCGTTTTAGGCAGTCTTGTTTCTATGTTCTGTTGTTAAGTATTTGTCTGTTTCATCTTACGATAACAGCGAACAGTGCGGAGAAGGAGAGCACGGCGCAAGCCGCAATTCTTGATGCGCTCAAAAAATATACAGACATGCCTCAAACGGTAAAAACGGGTCATGTTCTAAAATTATTGCACAGTCAAATCCCTTAACATTTGCTACTATTGTATTATAATTATTCCTCTATACAATCCAGTGAGGAGTATTTAGTATGACTTTAATTACACTCAAA